>JANXZD010000544.1 GCA_025355705.1 Bacteroidota bacterium
CTGACCAATATGGTATTCGATAAATATCCTGAACTCGCAGCAGGAATCAAAGGGCTTTCCGAAGAAACAACAACCGGTGTTCATCGTTTGTATGATAGAATGAAGAACGGAACACTGTTGATGCCTGCAATCAACGTGAACGACTCCGTAACAAAATCAAAATTTGATAATAAGTACGGCTGCCGTGAATCGTTAGTAGACGCAATTCGACGCGCAACAGATCTAATGCTTGCCGGTAAAGTTGCTGTTGTCGCAGGTTTCGGTGATGTTGGTAAGGGTTCTGCAGATTCATTGCGCGACGCAAAAGTTCGCGTGATTGTTACAGAGATCGATCCGATCTGTGCGCTTCAAGCCGCAATGGAAGGGTATGAAGTAAAGAAAATGGATGATGCAGTAAAAGAAGCTGATATCATCGTAACGACAACCGGAAACAAGAATATCATTACCGCGCGACATTTCAAAGCAATGAAACACAATGCGATCGTCTGCAATATCGGTCACTTTGATATTGAGATTGATATGGCGTGGCTGAATGCAAACTACGGAAAAACAAAAGATACCATCAAACCGCAGGTTGATAAATACACGATCGACGGAAAAGATATTATCGTTCTTGCTGAAGGTCGTTTGGTCAATCTTGGCTGTGCAATGGGACATCCGTCTTTCGTAATGTCGAACTCATTCTCGAATCAAGTGCTTGCGCAATTTGAGTTATGGAACAATTCCGATAAATATGAGAAGAAAGTGTATACACTTCCGAAATACTTAGATGAAAAAGTTGCCCGTCTGCATTTGAAGAAGATCGGCGTTGAGCTCGATGTTCTTTCCGAAGATCAGGCGCAATACATCGGTGTTGCGGTTGAAGGACCGTATAAACCGGATTACTATCGGTATTAATCTATAGCAATAACGTCATTCCCGAATGCTCCCGTCGGGAATCCAAAATCCCTGAAGCGAAATACTTCAGGGATTTTTATTTTAAATACTAAATTTGACTCCATCCTGACCCTCCCCTTACAGGGGAGGAAATTTAGCGGAACGATCACCGTGCTTTTATTGCCTTCACGTACATCTCATTCAGCTTCAGCCAGGCTTTCACATTCTTCGGATGGATCCAATCGTTGCCGATCTCGTTCCATTCATGAAGCGTGTGCGGAAGTCCGATGCTGTCCACAAAATGCTCTTCAACGATGAAGAATTGATTTTTGTAGGGAAGGAGAAATCCTTTTCCTTCGTTCAATACTTTTTTCGCCTGTGAATATTTTGCGAACCAGATGTTCCAGTACGTGGTGAATCCTTTCGGATAAAATTCCTCTTTGATCTCTGCGAGCGGAGAAGTTTCCGCGGCAGTATCGAGAGCAGATTTCAATTCTGTCCACGATCCGTAGCCGTTTTCGTCGGCGATAACATTGAACGCATGTTTCAATTGCAGGTTGTTCAACGTTTCCGCGTTGTCGGATGACAATGAAGCCAAAGAGGTTAATGGACGAAAGCGTGAAATTGCGCCGGCATCACCCTGTTTGGCGTGTTTTAGGAGCAGATCAGCTTCGTTCTTGAGAAATTCGTAGTGTGTGTGAAATATATTCATACAAACTCCTGTTGGTCTATCGTTTGCCCTTGATTGATAGAGAAGTTTTAGAATATATGTTTGGTCGAATTGTGCACAATGAAGTTTTCTTTTAGGGCATAGGTGTCTGTGCAAACCTGATAATGAAATATACGAATTATTGCTAAAAGGAACAGTGAAAATTTGTTAATAGACCCGAAAAACCTTCTTGCCAAATGAAACATTTATTTCCATCTTGGTGTTATACTAGCAACACAAAATAGAAGGAAACGACAATGAATAAACTCAGTTCTGTAATACTTATCGCACTATTTGCGATTGGGACACTTACCGCACAGGAGACAAAAAAGAAAATGGATGCACCGATCTATAATTTTACAATGAAAACAATCGAAGGGAAAAACAAATCCCTTGCTGATTACAAAGGCAAAGTAGTGATGGTGGTGAATACGGCATCATTTTGCGGAAATACACCGCAGTATAAGCAACTTGAAGAGATCTATAAAAAATATAAAGACAAAGGGCTGGCGATCATCGGATTTCCGGCGAACAATTTCGGGAAACAAGAGCCGGGAAATGATTCTGATATTAAAACATTTTGCGAAAAAAATTATGGTGTTACATTCGATATGTTCTCGAAGATCAGTGTCAAAGGGGACGACATACATCCGCTCTATAAGTATTTGACAACAGATGCCGGATTCAATGGTGATATTGATTGGAATTTTGCCAAGTTTCTTGTTGATAAGAACGGCAATGTTGTTGCACGTTACAAAGCAAGAATGAAACCCGATGAAAAAGAGATCGTTGCAAAGATTGATGAGTTGCTGACACAGAAATAAGCTTTTGAAATATACCGTTCTTCCTGCGCTAAATGTCAGATACAGAATAACGTGTCAGACGTTGTTCTGCATATCTCACGTAAAGATGTAAAGTCAACAAGGATTTTTTTTTGCGAGAAACAAATTGAAAGGAAACTTCTGAAAAGAGTTTCCTTTTTTTGTGCATTTTTGGGTATATTCTTAACAAGATGATAAAAATAATCGACCTTAGAAAAAAGAAACAATTCTCACGTTATTCCGTCAGTAAGCGGTCGAAAAATAACTCGATTGAAAAATCGGTTGCGGAGATTATTCATCGCGTGGAACGTGATGGCGATAAAGCACTGCGCTATTATACAAAAAAATTTGATGGTGCTGAGATCGATTCTATAAAAATGAATCCGAAAGAACTCTCTTTACTACTAAAGAAAGCAGAACCATCATTCATTTCAATCCTGAAAGAATCAGCTTCTAATATCCGAACATTTCACAAAGCTCAGGTACGAAAACCGCTCTCCATAAAAGTGAAGGAGAATTCCGAGCTTCGGCAATTGTATCGTCCAATTGAAAAAGTGGGGGTCTATGTTCCCGGAGGAAAAGCGTCGTATTCTTCAACGGTATTGATGAATGTGATTCCTGCTCAAATTGCAGGAGTAAAAGAGATCCACCTTGTTTCACCGCCGGATGCAGCAGGAAACATTCATCCCGATGTTTTACTTGCCGCATCATTGCTTGGTATTAAGAATGTCTATCGTATTGGTGGCGCGCATGCAATTGCCGCGCTTGCGTATGGAACTGAAACGATTCCTGCAGTTGATAAGATCGTTGGACCGGGAAATATTTTTGTTGCAACAGCAAAAAGAATGGTCTATGGCGCAGTTGGAATTGACAGTTTTGCCGGACCGAGTGAAGTAGTGGTCCTTGCCGACAATTCTGCGGATGCTTCGTTTGTTGCAGCTGATCTGCTTGCACAAGCGGAACACGACGAACAGGCAGTTCCGATTTTGATAACGCCGAGCCGTTCGCTTGCCGATAAAGTGAATGCTGAAATGGATCGAATGCTGCAGGAACTGCCAAGAAAAAATATCATAGCAGCGTCATTGATGAATCAAGGGAAAATTTACCTTGTCACTTCACTGCAGCAAGGAATCGCTGTTACGAATGAACTTGCTCCTGAGCATCTGGAAATTATCACCACGAGAGATGAATCCGTATTAAAACAAATCCGGCATGCCGGATCGATCTTTCTTGGTAATTATTCCCCCGTTGCGATCGGCGATTATTTTGCGGGACCGAATCACGTTCTGCCAACCGAACGAACAGCAAGATTCTCTTCACCTCTTTCTGTCGATGACTTTATCAAGAAATCGAGCGTCATTCGATATTCGAGCAAGCAAATGGAATCAGTAGCCGAGCGTGTTGCAACATTTGCTGAGCATGAAGGATTGACAGCTCACGCTTTGTCGCTACGAATACGAAAGAAAAAATAAGAGAACCATGTCATTTTTAAAGCATATAAAATCCTCGGTTCAAAGACTTGAAGCATACAATGTTAAAGGGAAACCGCTTTCGCCTGAACTGATTAAACTCAATCAGAACGAGAATCCATTCGATCTGCCGGATGAATTAAAACGTGAACTGGTTGAGGATTTTTGCCTTCAGTCCTGGAATCGTTATCCGGAAGTATTTCCAACACATCTACTTGAAGCACTGTCGAATCATCTGAAAGTTCCAATCGAAAGTATTATTGCAGCAAATGGTTCGAATGAATTGATGTACACGATTGGTATGGCGATCATCGGGAAAGGAACGAAAGTGTTGATCCCAGCGCCGACATTTTTCTTATATGAAAAAATTGTTCGCGTGTTGGATGGAGAAGTAATTGAAGTGCTGATGAAACAAGATCTATCGTTTGATGTAGATGGAATAATTCAGACAGCGCAAAAAGAGAAACCAGCGCTGATCATTCTCAATTCACCCAACAGTCCAACAGGACAATCGATTCTTATTTCAGATATTGAACGAATTTTACGCGAAACGGATTCGATCGTTGTTGTTGATGAAGCGTATATCGAATTTTCTGATAAACCTTCAGCGGCAACAATTCTTTCAAAGTACGATCGGCTGATTATTTTGAGAACATTCTCGAAAGCATTTTCACTTGCAGGCCTTCGTGTCGGTTATTTAATTGCGCAGCCAGCATTGGTTTCAGAACTTTTGAAGCCAAAAATTCCATTTACAGTGAATAATTTTTCCGCTTCCATTGCGATAAAATTACTTCAGGAAAATAATCTTGTACAAGAGAGAATCCGATATATTATACAGCAACGTGCATATTTATACAAAAATCTATATGAACAAAAAAGAATTACTGTCTTTCGTTCAGATTCAAATTTCCTTATCTTTAAATCAAAGAATGAGGCAAAAGTACTGTTAGAGCAATTGTTGAATGAGAATGTCCTAATCCGCGATGTCAGTTCATATCCAATGTTGAACGGATTCCTTCGGGTGAATGCTGGAACAGAATCGGAGAACAATGCTTTTCTTGTTGCGCTGAATAAATATTTGTAACATAAGACCTTCCGGGTTTTTAAACGTGCACGGTCTGAACTAAATAGAGGAGTTCAATGAAAATATTAGTGTTTGTCAATCATGTTCCTGACACAGAAACAAAAGTAAAAGTCGGCGCCGACGGGAAATTGATTGATCCGACTGGTGTGAATTTTATGCTTAATCCATACGACGAAATTGCAGTGGAAGAAGCGTTGAAGACAAAGCAGCAATTTACAGGAGAAGTTGTTGTTGTATCGCTCGGTGGTGACGCGAACAAAGAAACTCTCCGTAAATCCCTCGCTATGGGATGTGATAAAGCAGTGCTGTTGAAGGATGCTTCGATTCGAGATTCCTTTGCAGTTGCTTCCGGACTTGCCGATTATGCAAAAGAGTACGGAGCAGAGATTATTTTCTTCGGTAAACAATCCATTGATTATGATGATTCACAGGTTGGCGGACTTGTTGCAGAGATGCTAGGTATTCCATCAATCTCTGTAGTAGTGAAATTAGAAATCAACGGTGGAAATATTGTTGCCGAACGTGAGATAGAAGGTGGTCACGAAATCGTTCATTCAAAACTTCCGGCGGTCATTACAACACAAAAAGGATTGAATGAGCCGAGATATCCTTCATTGAAAGGCATCATGGATGCGAAGCGTAAGATAATTGAAGAGAAAACAATCGCTCCAGTAACATCACGCGTTGAAGTTTCAGCGTTGCGCCAGCCAGCTGCAAAAGCAGCAGGAAAAATTGTCGGCACAGATGCTTCGGCAGCAGCAGAATTGGTTCGACTGCTTCACGAAGAAGCCAAAGTAATCTAACGAAGGAATATAGGACTATGAAAATTTTAGCATTTGCAGAACAACGAAACGGTCAATTCAAAAAAACAGCGTTTGAAATTGTGAAAGCAGCAAAAACAACGGCAGATAAAATCAATGCGGAAGTTGTAGCTGTTGTTGTAGGAAATTCTATTGCATCGATGGCTGCTCAACTTGGCGGATATGGTGCGTCAAAGGTTATTGCAGTGGAAGATGCACGTCTTGATTTGTATTCAACAACAGCATATTCAAAAATTGTTGCAGAAATTGCAAAACAAGAATCAACGGAGATCATTTTTTTCCCCGCCAGTGAACTTGGCAAAGATATTGCACCACGTGTTGCAATAAAATTACAAGCCGGTTTGGCAGCAGGATGTACGGCACTTGCTGTTGAAAATGGAACGATTAAAGCAACACGTCCTGTGTATGCAGGGAAAGGATTGTCCGATGTAACGGTCAATACTGGAACAAAGATTTTCACATTACGTCCAAATGTCTTTACGGCAGGTGATTCCAACGGATCATCCGCAGCTGTTGAAATAAGAAAAGTTGAACTGAACGATTCTGATTTTGGAGCAGTTGTGAAAGAAGTGAAAGCCGCAAGCGGTAAAAAAGATGTCGCTGAAGCTGATATCATTGTTTCAGGCGGACGAGGATTAAAAGGATCCGAACATTTTGCCATGATTGAAGAACTTGCCGGCTCTCTCGGTGCGGCAGTCGGTGCTTCGCGCGCCG
>JANXZD010000023.1 GCA_025355705.1 Bacteroidota bacterium
GCGTCTTTAATTCTTGTTGTAATTTTGAATGTTCGTAGATATCATCATACCCGAGCGGCTGTTCGATCAAGAGTAATTTGGCATCTTCCATTTGTTGAAAAATACCGATATCGCTCAATTTGTACGCGGAGTTTGCATCCACCTGAAGAAGAATTTCAGGATATGCTTTGCGAATTGCTTTTACTAATTCAACATCCCTTCCGGGAGCAATTTTAATTTTGATTCGTTGATATCCTTCGCGAAGATATCCTTCCACTTTTTGGACCAAAACAGAAGGTGATGATTGAAGTCCGATGCTTACACCAACATCAATTCTCTTTCTTATTCCGCCAAGTGCAGTTGAAAGAGAGATGTTCTTTGATTTTGCAAACATATCCCATAACGCAGCTTCCAATCCCGCTTTCGCCATTCGGTGTCCGCGAACGCGATCCCACAGTTCGATTGCTTGATCGACCGAAGAAAGTTGTTTTCCCAAAATATCCGGAACAAGAAAATCTTTCAGGATATGCCAGGCGGTATCCACGGTTTCGTAAGAATAGAACGGTGTTCCTTCGGCAACCGATTCACCCCAGCCAGTGATCCCCTCAGCATCGACACGGACAATGATATGTTCTTCATGCGTTTCAATTCCCATTGATGTTTCAAATGGAGCGATCAATTCTAGTTTGACATGCCGTAATTCTATTCTATCTATTTTCATATTTGTCTCAGTTACGTTTACTAACCGAAATTATACCGAATAAAAAAAGCCAATTATCATTCCGGCGTGTTTTTATCGGGAATCCATCATAGGGATACCCGATAAGAGTAATCAGTTACGACAGTTTTTTAATAAAGAGATGTTTAAAACAACAATCGGCAGGTTGCTTTGCCTGCCGATCATTTTCATTTTACTGATGTTGCTGCTTTCAACATTTGCTGTACTATTTTCGGAGAACTTGCTTCCGCATAGAATCGAATCAGCGGCTCTGTTCCCGAAGATCTGACAAGGATCCACCCGTCTTTTGTATAGGCTTTGACTCCATCAGTCATATCAAATTTGACCGTTTTGAATGGTCCAAATTTCTTCGGCTTCGATTGATAGAACTTCATCACTTTTTCTTTTTGTTCATTGGTAAGATGAGCATCGATTCTTCCAAAATGATGTTCGCCAAATTCATCGAACAATTCTTTCACCAATTGGCTTAATTTCATTCTTCGTACTGCCATTACTTCGGCGAGAAGGAATCCGATAAAGATACCGTCGCGTTCCGGAAGATGTCCTTTTACCGCGATACCGCCGCTTTCTTCGCCCGCAATAATGATGTCTTTTTCAGTCATCAACCGGCAGAGATACTTGAAACCAACTGCTGTTTCGTACAGACGGACATTATAATGATCGCACATCTTTACGATGATCTCGCTGACCGAAAGTGATTTTGCCACCGCTCCGCGGTAATGTTTTCGCTCAATAAGATATTTTAATAGAATTGCAAAGATACGATGTGAATCAACAAAATTTCCTTTTTCATCTACTGCGCCGATACGGTCTGCATCACCGTCGGTCGCAAAACCGAAATGATATTTTCCCGCGCGGACTTCGATGCTCAATTCTTCAACATTTTGCGGCAACGGTTCCGGATTCGTGGTTCCGAATGATGGATTATACTCACTGCGGATCGTACCAATCTTTGGCAGAAACAACTCAGGAATTCCCATCCCGGCGCCATACATTGCATCGTGCATTATTTTTATCTTTACACTTTTGATCAGATCGAATTCGATCTTGGTTTGAAGATCGGCAACGTAGATCTTAGTCAGATCGATGTATTGAATAGTTTTGCTTTTCACAAGCTCATCAAAGGATTTCAATTCGATTGGCAGCTCAACAACATCTTGCAATGGAGCAAGCTCCTTCTCAACTTCGGTGACCATTTCAGGATGCGCCGGTCCGCCAAAATCTCCTTTGATCTTGAATCCATTATATTTTGCGGGATTATGACTTGCGGTAATCACAATTCCGCCTGCCGCTTTTTTTCTCACCACTCCGAGTGATACCATTTGTGTCGGGGAGATTTTTTCTGACAGCAGCACTTTCACTCCGATTGAAGCAATCACCTGTGCTGCACATTGGGCGAATTCTTTCGATAAAAAACGCGCGTCGTATCCGATGACAATTCCATTCTTTGCTAGTTTATGTTTTGCAAAATAGCGTCCGGTTGCAAGTGCAACTTTTTGAACGCCGGCGAATGTAAAATCTTCTGCAATGACTCCGCGCCAGCCGTCTGTTCCGAATTTAATGTGTGCCATAGATTATTAGATTGGTATAGTTATAAGGATGAATGGTGAAAATTCAAAAATGATGAAACGAGTTCACGTCGTTCACTGAATCTTGCTTTGTGCCGAGGAATGAAAAATATTTCAGGATGACCATTGTTATTGAACAATAAGCGAAGTCGTGAATAGTACAAAACTAATCCGGTATTAACCAAAATATACTAAATTTTGCAGATGGAAAAAAGAGCGAAAAAGTGTTGTTACCACTGTCTATTTCTGCCGGAGAACAAAATAAAAAAGCCGCAGACCACAGAATCATCTGTGTATCCACGGCTGATGTTTTTATGCAATTACCGTTTTACATTGAACCCGTTCAACCCCGCATAGATGGCGGTTGTTCCAAGTTCTTCTTCAATTCTCAACAGTTGATTATATTTTGCAATTCTATCGGTTCGGCTTGCACTCCCTGTTTTGATCTGGCCGGCATTTGTTGCAACGGCAATATCTGCAATGGTTGCATCTTCCGTTTCGCCGGAGCGATGGCTGATGATAGCCGTGTAATGTGCACGTTTTGCCATTTCAATGGCATCAAGTGTTTCCGTTAATGTACCGATCTGGTTCACTTTTACAAGAATGGAATTTGCCACACCTTCTGAAATTCCTTTGCTCAAAAATTCAGTGTTGGTTACAAAAAGATCATCGCCAACGAGTTGAACTTTTTTTCCAATCGTATCGGTAAGAAGTTTCCAGCCTTTCCAATCATTTTCTGCCATTCCATCTTCCAGTGAAATGATCGGATAATTGTCCACCCATTTTTTCCAATAGGCAACCATTTGTTCAGCGGAGAATTTTTCCTGTGTTGATTTGTAGAATAAATACGATCCATCTTTCTGATACATTTCACTTGCCGCAGGATCGAGAGCAATGAACACATCTTCACCCGCTTTATATCCTGCATTCTTGATCGCTTCCATGATGACATCAAGAGCTTCTTCGTTAGATTTTAAACTCGGTGCAAATCCACCTTCATCACCAACAGCTGTGTTGTATCCTTTTTTCTTCAACACACCTTTTAACGAATGAAATACTTCTGTTCCCATTCTCAATGCTTCAGCAAATGTTGGCGCGTTTGCTGGAACGACCATAAATTCCTGGAAATCAACATTATTATCAGCATGTCGTCCGCCGTTAATGATGTTCATCATCGGGGTCGGAAGGATTTTTGCATTGGTACCGCCGATATAGCGATACAGCGGAACATTAAAATAACTTGCCGCCGCTTTTGCGGTTGCAAGCGAAACAGCAAGGATCGCGTTCGCTCCAAGTTTTGATTTTGTTGACGTTCCATCCAACTCGATCATCATCTGATCGATGCCAACCTGATCTGTTGCATCGAATCCGGTCAGTTCTTCGGCGATAATATTGTTCACGTTTTCAACGGCTTTCAATACACCTTTGCCAAGATATCGATTTTTATCTTCGTCGCGCAATTCAACCGCTTCATGTTCTCCGGTAGAAGCACCACTCGGAACGGCAGCACGTCCGATTGTACCATCTTCTAGTTCAACCTCTGCTTCTATGGTAGGATTTCCCCGTGAGTCAAGAATTTCTCGCGCCCAAACATCTGTTATTATAGACATATTCATTCTCCGATCATTTTTCTTTTACGTTATGGTTCGATTGTTGTTTTGATTAAAACTGATTGAATTTCGTCAAAATTTGATAAAAAGGAAAGAGAATAATCTCTTGAGACGTGAAAGAAAAATAGCAATCTCAAAACACTTAACCTCTTTTTATCCAAATACAATGCTCCTTATTGTAAATTTGTTTTTTATTCATGTCCCTTGACTGTTTTAAAGAGAAAGTGTAGGTTGCACAACAATATTACGGAGGTTCTTATGAAATATTTCTTACTCGCAATCACATTTGTATTTTGTTCTTTACAGATCACCGCTCAATCTAATCCACAAACCCAAACTGCTTCGTTAAAGATCATCAATTTCAAAAAATTGCAGGAATTTCTTCCTGTAAAAGCACCGGAAGGTTTTACACGGCAAAAACCAAAAGGACAAACGATGTCCTCGTCTGGTATATCCACTTCAAATGCTTCGGTTGAATTCACGGCTCAAAAAAAAATAAAAGAACTGCAAACAATGGATGATGGAAAGAAGGACTCTGTAGATGTTGATGTTACGTGGACGACGACGATCGAAATTGCAGATTATGCCGGTATGGGTGAAGGAATGTCTGCATCATTACAAATGATTGCAGGTATGGAGTTTGAAAATGAAACAGAGAGCGGTCACGAAAAGTCTGTTACATTTAAAAACTACAAAGGGATAGAAAAAATTTCTTCCGGAGAAAATTCCTGCTCCTGTTCAATTCAACTTGTTATCGGAAATCGTTTTCTTGTGAATGCCAATGGAAATGGCTTTGCCGATGTTTTAATGCTTCAATCGCTTCTCAGCACGATGGATCTGAAAAAATTGGAAGAGACGAAATAATGAAAGTACTGCTTCTTGGCGCAACCGGACTGGTTGGCAGTGAATGTTTGCAATTATTGCTCGAAGAGAACAGCGTATCTGAAATCAGAATATTCTCCCGCTCCAAAATTTCGCAGACAGATAAAAAAATTACCGCTATTGTATCACCGTTCAGTGAAATGAATGATTATGGATCATTCTTTACAGTCGATGCAGTTCTTTGCGCACTTGGCACAACGATCAAAAAAGCAGGTTCACAGCAAGCATTCCGTCTTGTCGATTATGATTACCCTTTAACTGCAGCACAGATTGCAAAACGGAATGGTGCACACCATTATCTATTGGTCAGTGCTCTTGGTGCAAACGCTCATTCAGCCGTGTTCTATAATCGGGTAAAAGGTGAATTAGAAAATGCAATCCTTGATCTTTCGTTCGAAAGAACAACAATCATCCGTCCATCGTTATTGCTGGGCAAGAGAAAAGAATTTCGTTTTGCAGAACAAATCGCTCAACTACTTACTCCTTTGTTCCCAAAGAAATACAAGCCGGTGCAGGCGTCATCCGTAGCACAAACTCTCGTGAAACAATTGTTCACTACGCGTTCGGGAAAAACGATAATTGAATCACGCGATATCTGAAATTATTGGTGTGTGATGATATTGATGATGCTTTGATAAACATTGAATTTCGCTGTAGTTTCAGCAACTATTTTATTCACCATTAGGGAGGTTGTATGGATGTTAAGATCAATTATGTTGCAGTCTTTGTTGCGGCTCTTGCGATGTTCCTTTTCGGATGGGCATGGTATATGACGTTTGGTACGATATGGATGACCTATACGGGAATGACAATGGAAATGGCTGAAAAAATGTCTGGTCTTGATATAGCAAAATCGTACGGCGGATCGTTTGTTGCTTATCTTATTTTATTCTATTGCCTTTCCCTTGTCAATCATGCATTTCAAGTGAAAGATATCAAAGGTGGTGCAATGTCTGGATTCTGGTCGTGGCTTGGGTTCACTGCTACCGCTTTATTTGTTTCGTATTCATATCAAGGAAAAGCGTTCGGTTTATTTCTGATCGACGGCGGTTATTGGCTCATTGGAATGGTTGTCGGCGGAATGATTCTTGCGAAAATGCAAAAAAAGGAAACACCATCCACATGATATGGAATTACCAATCCGGTTGTTCTAATCAATCGGATTGGTAAACTTATGATTTTATTTCTTTGGTAATCCCGTGTCAGGATCAAACTCTATTTTTATATCTTCTTTAATTGGCAACCCAGTCATGGGATCTATTATTGGTGGCGATTTTTTTCGGTTTTGGTTATCTTCGGTGAATACTATAATATCCCCTTCAGCTGTAAATGATTTTAGATCGGTAAATAGGGGTTCAAAAATAAATAAAATTAATGGTGGAAAAATAAATACGCCCCCGATTCCGATTATAACAGGAAGGGCAGCATCGGTCGCATGAATATTTCCTTCTATTGAAAGATTAATGATCGCGTCACCGGGAGTCTTCTTTAACTCCTTTGCAAGCATGGAAGTAATATCAGGAAGTCCGCCTCCCCACAATCGTTTAATGAACAACGATGAACGATCTTGTTCAATGGTGAAATGTCTGAGTACCGTATAAGCTCTGCCAGCGTGCGATGTCATCGAGACAGGAACATCGATCCCTTGAGCGGTAAATCCTATCTCCATCATACAACCCTGAAACATCAGCATGACGAACAAATAAACCAAAAAAAATTTTATTGAGTGTACCATTTACAGTTCCAATATCCTCCAGAAAAAAACAAAATATGCTTCTCTAAAGTGAACCCCTATGCGAAAACTATCATTGACCGCATACAAAAAACCAAAATCAACGTCAACCGTACGATATTCACCATTTTTTGCATCTAACACGAACGGAGTAGAATCTGAAATATAATCCTGCCGCACTTCTGACAACGTTCGGTAACGGTACGCATTATCTGCCCATACTTCCGCTGCAAATTTAAGATTCTTTGTCAAATCATATTCAAATGCTGCCCATATCCTGAACGGAAATGCATTTGCATTTTCATTTGTCCACTCGTACGAATTATTAAGGATATTGTCGCGCAGGAACGGAAGTGTGTTGGTTTTAATTCCAATATGATAACCCATTTCGCCACGACCTGTCTCCTGAGACCATAATTTTGAATACACAATGTACAATGTGGAAAAAAATGCATTTTTATATTCAAGATTCATAACCTGATCGATAGAGATGTTCAGAAGCAGCGGGTCATTTAACAATAGGTGGTCTGATTTTCTTCTGATATATCGTATGCGGTTTGCAAGAACTGACGCCATATCGTGACGACTGTATATATTTGCACCAATAGCAATTCCAGCTCTGCTTGTCGCAGTACGTTCGTTGTAAAACTGCCAGAGTGGACGCAGATTCAGGTCACCGCTGAAATTATTTCCGAACGATGTGTGAACCATAAAACGATCTGTAAATCCATATCCTACGGAGAGTCCGCTGATATACATTGCATTCGCTTCCAGCGGAAATGCTGTCGGGTCATCAAAAATATCGGTCAACGACACAGCACCGCGATAGAAACGTTTTTTTTCTTCTGCCCAGGGAACGAGTTTCCCCCCGTGAAATCTATTCATATCTTGGATATCTTTTTTGCCTATGGTTACATCGCCGTATTTCGAACGAATGGAAATGGTTTCCAAAGTTTCTTTTATAACGGGACCGATGTACCGGCTTTCATCTCGTTTTGAAATCTCTGCCGTCTCTTCGAGAATATCTTTTGTTGGAATTTTTAATATACCTTCTGCTGTTTCGAGCTGACAGATGTTATCTTCTATTTTCAGGATCGTTCCTTGAATGATATTACCATCAATAAGATGAAATCGTTTGGACATTCCCACTTCTAAAAATTGAGCAAGGATTGGTCCTCGATCATTTTCTCTTGTTGGTAACTTTAAATCAGATTGTTGAGTTGCTGGCTGAATGCTATTTGTTATTGGTACCGGAGGATTCTCTGATTGGAAAAGCCGGATCACTTCTGCTGCATATTTTCGGGATAAGTCTGGCAGCGCCATTCCGAATTTTTGCACAAGATATTCATTAAGAGATTCCAGTGAAAATCCTTTTGAGGCAGAAAGAGAAACAATTGCTTCTTTCTGTGTTTGCAGAATTTTTTCATTATCTTGAGAGAATAAAAGAATTGGGACGATCATTACAATGTATAAGAATAAAGAGTGTTTCATATATTCTCCTATAGGAGTGAATAATTTCATCAAAGGAAA
>JANXZD010000046.1 GCA_025355705.1 Bacteroidota bacterium
CAATTCAAAAAATTCATCGACCAGTATCCAAACAGTGTAAAGCGTCCGGATGCAATCTTCCTCTCAGCAGAATCACAATTCCGGCTCAATCAGTACCAGTCTGCAATATCCATCTTCAAAAATTTCACACAGGATTATCCAAAGCATAAACTTCGGTTGGATGCATTGTTCCGTTTGGGCGAAATGAACTATGCGTTGACGATGTACAAAGATGCAATACCGTTCTATCGTGAGGTATATGAAAAATATCCGGTGATCGATCAGGCAGGAGAAGCGGCGTATTGGGTCGGCGAATGTTATCTAAAACTGAACGATGTAACAAATGCACAAATTTATTTTAAGGTGAGTTACGAACGATATCCAAAACACCGTCTGGTGGATTATGCATTATATTCCATCGGATGGTCGTTTGAGCGAAAGAAAGAATATAGTAAAGCAGTTGAGGTGTACGAAAAATTATTGACGGAAAAAAAAGAGAGCGATCTTTTTTCGGCAACTGCTGTGCGTATCGGTGAATGTTATTTCCAATCACGTGATTATAAAAAGTGTATTGAATATCTTTCAAAGGCAAAATCCACGCTGTCTGATTCCACGGAAGTTCAACGGAGCGAATATCTCATTGGTGAATCGTATTACAGTGTAGCGGATTATCCAAAAGCAAAGATTCAATATGCTGAGTTCCTCAAAAAATATCCGAGGAGTATAATCTTCCGCGATGTGAAGTATTCCTACGCATGGACATTTTTGAATTTGAAGGAATATGACCAGGCAGTGATGTTGTTCGGAGAACTGTCGGATGGCAATGATGATATTGCACATAAGTCGATGTTTCGAAAGGGGCGTTCGCTGCAGTTGAGTGGAAAAATTGATTCTGCACTTGTAACGTACCTTCAAGTGATTGCATCCCGATCGAACGGCGATCTTTCTGACAACGCATACTATGAATCAGGAATGATTTATTTTGAAAAGAAAGAATACGATAAAGCACTTCAATCATTTCAAACAATTACATCGAAATATCCTCAAAGTGACATTATCGCTGATGCCCACCGAATGATCGGTGAAACATTCTTGGCACAGAAAAAATTTGACAATGCATTGACTGCGTTTCGTTCAGTCGGGAAGATCGAATCGGGAAATTCTAATGTGAAAAGCGACGCCCAATTCCAAGAAGCATGGGCGTTATATAAGATGAAAAAATTTGCGGATGCAGCAAAATTATTCCAACTGTATGCGCGTAGGAACACACAGCAACCGCAAAATGCAGAAGCAAATTTTTGGGCAGCAGAATCGTATTTTCAAATTGAAAAATATCTTGAGTCAGAACGATATTACTCACAATCGCTCGAGAATCTTCCGGGAATAAAAAAGATCGATGCACAATATGGTTTGGCTTGGTCCTATCTTAAACAAAACAAATACCAGGCGGCTGCGAATGCGTTTGAAAAAGTTGTCGAAGGCGATACCATAAAAAAATACACGGCGGATGCACAATTGCGAATTGCTGACAGTTATTATTCTGCCAAAATGTATGACAAAGCGAGTGATGCTTATCGCGCATATATTAAGACGAATGCAACTGCAACGAATAATGATTATGCTTTGTTTCAAGTGGCGAATGCTGAATTTCGTTCGAATGATGATAAAGAGGGAATCGCTCGGTTCACTGAACTCATTGCAAAATATCCCAAGTCGCAATATGTTGACGATTCGCAGTATGGAATTGGGCTGATACATTTCCAAAACAAACGGTATCAGCAGGCGATCATTGAATTTGGAAAGCTGATCAAGAATTTTCCTAAAAGTGAAATGGCTTCGCGTGCCCAGTACAGTATTGCTGACGCATATTATAATCTTGAAAAATACCCTGATGCGATTGCGGCATACAGCGAAGTTGTAAAAAACTACGAAAATTCTCCACTGGCAAGCGATGCCGTGAATGGGATGCAATATTGCTTTGTTTTATTGGGAAAACCGCTCGATGCGATCTCTGTCATCGATGATTTTGTGAAGTCAAATCCGAACGTACGTCTTGCTGATGAGTTGTTTTTCAAAAAAGGTGATCTATTCTACGGACAGAAGCAATATGATAGTGCGATAGTTGCATACAAAGATTTTCTTGACCGCTTTCCGAAAAGTAAATTATTGGGTGATGGATATTTCTGGCTTGGGAAATCGTATCAAGCATTAGGAAATGCACAAACCGCATTGGAGTCATTCAAAACTTCTGCGGAAAATTATCCTTCCAGTCGTGTGGCAAGCGCTTCACTCTTTGAAATCGGCGGGATTTCATCACAGCGTGGAAAGCCGGATGTTGCATTGAGTGCATATTCGAAAATCGAGGAACAGTACCCCAAATCCAATGAAGCTTCGGAAGCTTCGTATCAACAAGCTCTTGTGCTAAAGGGCACTGGACAGTTGGCTGCTGCAGTAAAGAAATTTGAAGAAACGATCGCTACATATGAAAAATCAATTGCATCAGACAGAAGTAAACTTGCGCTCGGTTGGTTGAATGTCGAATCAGAGCAATATGGTAAAGCGGCTGAATATTTTAAATCGGTAGCAGTTAATCGTACGGATGAAATTGCAGCGGAGGCTCAATATGCTGTCGGCCTTGTATATCAAACACAGAAAAATTATCAGGAAGCGATTGTGAATTATTTGCGCGTGCGATATGTGTTCCCTGCGGCGGCACAATGGATCGGGCGTTCATATTTCAATCTTGGCGAATGTT
>JANXZD010000073.1 GCA_025355705.1 Bacteroidota bacterium
GTTTTAGGGAATTGTAGGAGTTGTTAATTTTGCCAATGATGCCTGAATTTCTCCATCGCTCAGATCGTGACGAACTAATTTTCCCGAGAAATAATCATCGTATGCCTGCATATCAAAATGTCCGTGCCCGCAGAGGTTGAACAGGATTGTCTTTGAGACACCTTCTTCTTTACATCGCTTTGCTTCTTGGATAACCGTTGCAATTCCATGACCTGCTTCAGGTGCAGGAATGATTCCTTCAGCTTTTGCAAAGAGAACGGCAGCTTCGAATGTTTCCAATTGATGATGTGCGCGTGCTTCGATCAATTTATCCTTCAACAATTGACTGACAATTACTCCTGCGCCATGATATCGCAAACCGCCGGCGTGGATCGCTTGCGGCACAAAATTATGTCCAAGAGTAAACATAGGGAGGAGAGGTGTCATTCCTACAGTATCGCCAAAGTCATAACGGAAAACTCCGCGGGTTAATTTTGGACAGGAAGCTGGTTCGCTTGCGATGCAACGAATCTTCTTTCCATTTTCAAAGTTGAAACGAAGGAATGGAAATGTCAATCCCGCAAAATTCGATCCGCCGCCGAACGGTGCAATAATGATGTCCGGAAAATCGCCGGCTTTTTCCATTTGCAATACTGCTTCTTGTCCGACAATAGTTTGGTGTAACAATACATGATTCAGTACGCTTCCGAGTGCATATTTGGTATTCTCATCCTGTGCCGCAACTTCCATCGCTTCAGAGATGGCAATGCCGAGCGAGCCGGGAGAGTTTGGGTCCTCAGCGAGAATTTTTCTTCCCGCTTCAGTTTGTGTTGTGGGGGATGAATAGACCTTTGCACCCCACGTATTCATCATCATTTTGCGATATGGTTTACTATCATAACTTACTTTTACCATAAACACCTCGCATTCCATACCAAAAAGATTGCATGCGAAACTTAAAGCACTTCCCCATTGACCGGCTCCGGTTTCCGTGACAATCCGTTTTACGCCTTGCATCTTATTGTAATATGCTTGAGGAACAGCTGTGTTTGGTTTGTGTGAACCGGCAGGACTGACACCCTCGTATTTATAATAAATTTTTGCAGGTGTGCCCAATGCTTTTTCCAAATTATAAGCACGATAGAGCGGCGTTGGTCTCCAGATCTTGTAGATTTCACGCACTTCCTCGGGAATTGCGATCCATTTTTCAGTTGATACTTCTTGTTTGATCAATTCCATAGGAAACAACGGAGCAAGCGCTTCAGGACCAATTGGTTCCTTTGTTCCCGGATGCAGCGGCGGAAGAGGTTTGTTCGGCATATCCGCCAAAATGTTGTACCAGTGTGTTGGAATTTCATTTTCTTGCAATGTGATCTTTTTATTTGCCATATGACTATAAATTGAAATTAATGAAATGAACAGTTGTCACACTGTTATGAAAAATTCAATTGAAAGTGAATTACGATTGAGATCGGTACTACGGTACCGACCGGTGAAGTTTATTTTATTTATTGCGTGGGTAGAATTACTTCTACGATGTTTGATTGGTGATTTGTCCGTCAGTTATACGAATGCAAGATAAGAAAATTGTCAATTCAGTCAAATAGGCAAACATATATTTCACTGAAGGGCTAGGCTTATGTCGCAGATCAATACGGGTGTTCAAATGAAAGGTATACTAACAAAGAACGTTGACTCTCAAATTCCGAAATATACGACATTGGAAATGCCACTCCCGGAACAATTTGTACATCTTCAATATCAATCGCCCACCGTATTCCTGGGCTTACAATGAGCTCATTCGTTCTTCCAAAGAGTGACCCTGACGATGTGTAAAGCACTTCCACCATCACGTTAAAATATTTATTTGCAAGATAGATTCCACTAGCTCCAACAAGATATTCGGTAATTGTCGCTTTAGATGTTGTGAATTGAACATTTGGTAATATTGTATATCCTGCATTATAATGAGTAACGAATTCATTTGAAAAGCGTTTACTGATTGCCAAATTAACCTGTGTTCCGATTACTCCGTTTCCGTAACCTTTGTTCACATCTCCGGTTGGAAGAATAATTGAGATTCGAGGTGCAACTGCTAGATCATTCTCATTCATCAACTGATAACGATAATTAAGAAGGAGGTCGCCAATACCTTTTGTATTATGGGATTTTGACCATTCAAAGAGATATGGTAGAGTGAAACTCAATTGATGCATTTGACCGAACGCTGGCCATTCTTGAGTAAAACTTGTTTCAAATGG
>JANXZD010000182.1 GCA_025355705.1 Bacteroidota bacterium
CGTATTCGCACATGCATCAAACGTGAGAGCAATCCGTCTATCTCTTCGAGAGCCATTGGTAAATATTCGGGGTATAATAGAATCAATCGGCGCACTAACGACCCTTAGTTGCCGGGGAATGTATTTGGATAACTCTTGTCCGAACAGCAGGGATGAAACAATGAAGTTTAAGAGTAAGAATCGGATCATTTCTTTATTATATCTTTTACTTTTTTAGGAAGTTTTTTAACCACTTCGTCGTAAGAATGATCGATAAGTTCATAGACAAGTTTTTCCTTCAATGTTCCATCAATCTCAACAGTATTCCACATTTTTTTATTCATATGCCACGCGGGCGTAATAGAGGAAAACCGTTCACGCAATTCGACGGCACGCTCGGCGTCGCATTTTAGATTTACGGAAAGTGGTATTCCATTAATATTGGTCAACAAAAATATTTTGCCGTAAACTTTAAATACCAGCACCTCTTCGTCAAACGGAAATCCTTCCGTGATCTTTCCTACTTTCTTCAAACAATAGTCCCGAATTGACCCAAGATCGATCAAATTGAATCTCCCCGTATTTGGCGTATCCTTTTCCGGGCTTGTTCAATAAAAAGTGAGAATGGATATTTTTCCAATATTACTTCGTACGCATCAATTGCTTTTTGTTTATCCAGTAAATAGAATTGATACAATTCACCGATCTTGAACTGAGTTTTATCTTTTTCGATGCTTTCTTTATAATCCACAAGCAATTTTTGATATGAAGCCAGCGCCTCGGCATATCGTTTCAATTGAATTGAATATTCCCCTTTTTTCAGCAATACATCATCCGCCAATGGTGCGGTGGGATAGATATCTATAATAGATGAAAG
This sequence comes from Bacteroidota bacterium, assembly GCA_025355705.1. Lineage (GTDB taxonomy): Bacteria > Bacteroidota > Ignavibacteria > UBA10030 > UBA8401 > UBA8401. Next base: position 857 of record JANXZD010000182.1, read on the forward strand.
TTCTTGAATTGCTTCACCGATCTTGTATTGACGTGCCAATAATTCAGCGTGAGAATATTGTTTGAGCGCTTCCGGAAATTGCACTCTATTCTCAATCACAAAATACTGCAGGATCAAAGCATCGTTCGACTCATCTGCTTTTAAATTCTCCGTCAAGGGAGCAAGCAATGCAAGAGTGCTGTCAAAATTATTTTTAAAGAACTGGATCTCTGCTAAACGAAATTGTGCATCTGTTCGTTGCTCTTGATTAGCATACGAGGATGAAGCCATCGCCGAATATTTTTTTGCCGCCTCATCCAACTTATTTTGAGCAACATAAATATCTCCGGTTGTAGCAAAAACTGTTGGAATCATCGGTCCTGCAGGAGAACTTACCATTACAGAATCAAACATCTGCAACGCACCATCAAGGTCGAACAGTTGCTTGTATCTGATCCAGCCGATGCGATATAATGCATTGGCGCTGATCTGCGAGACAGGATATTCTTTGACAATTGCAGAATAAAGATTGATCGCGCCCGAAAAACTTGGCTGAGTTTCAAGGAGTGAGTTGTTTTCCTTTTTTGTATCAGTGGTTCGTTCTCCTCTAAGACTCAGTTCTTCAACGCACCGTGCATATCCAAACTTTGCCGCAGGAGTGAAAGCCATACGACCATTGCTTTGTAACGCCTGTTGGTACGCAATTGCTGCAACCGCAAATTCATTTTCACGAAACACTCGTTCGGCGAATGCAAACAACTCCTGACCGTTTGAATTGACCAATCGTTCAAGTTTTTGAGTTACAACTAATGCATCGTTGTAGCGATTTGCTTCCATATACAACCACATTTGAAGACGCATCAACGGAATTGTTTGCTGAATGCGTAATTCTTCCTCAACCACAGCGATACAAGAGGTTAATCCATCCGGACGAGAAATGATCGAGGCAAGACGAGATTGAACAAAATCAAATTGTTGTTCGTTTTGCCGCACCATTCGTAAATATTCCCGAGTGGTGTTTGAAAAATCCATTGTAAAGGAATAGAGGTATCCAAGTTCATTTGCAAAAACAAATTGATCTCCGCTCTCTTTCCTTCCCCGAAGGTACGTCGCAATCGCTTTATCAAACAGCCGTTGATTCGTCTGCTCATTTGCAACAGCACGAAAGAACATCTGATTTTTATTTGCGGACTGAAGAACCAAATTCCATACGGAATCCGCTTTTTGTTCATTTCCTGCCATTGAAAACAAACTACCAATATTCGATTGAAGTGTAAAATCAAACGGTGTAGAACGAAGCCGACGCATACTGAGAGCAACCGCATCATCATAACGTTTTAATTGAACAAACATTCTGCGTAGAGCATCAAAATAGACGAAGTTCGCAGTGTCTTTTACGAAAAGGTCGTTATACAAGTGCATTGCTCTTTCGTATTCTTGCTGTTGTTCAAACGCCTGAGCAAGACGTAAAATATTCTGAGACTGGTCTTGAGAGAACAGTCCGGTGTTGAAAACGATCAAAAATGTTATAATAATAATTATTTTCATTCTGTATAAATATAAGAATTTGGGTATCTGAATAGCAAAGAATCTCACATTAAATATCAAAGGCGGACTTGTTGTCCGCCTTTGATATTGCTGCCATACCTATCATTCACTATGAATCGTTCTCTTTAAGGGAACGGTTCATTTACCAACTCCGTTATTTCACCAACATTTATCCGCCGTAGCGTTAGCGAAGGAGGATCATTTTTTTAACCTCGCTAAACTTATCTGACGTTAGTTTATAGATATACATACCGCTGGAAAGTTTAGAAGCATCAAACTCTACAGAGTAGCGACCAGATTCCTTGTAATTGTTTACAAGAGTTGCCACTTCTTTTCCCAAAACGTCATACACCTTCAACACAACATTGCCTGCTTTTGGCAACGCGTAATTGATTATCGTTGTCGGGTTGAATGGATTGGGATAGTTTTGTGAAAGAGCATATTCTTTTACAATAAGTGAACCGCGAAAATCCTTTTGTAATCGTTGTTCACCTCGTTTTGCTAAAACAGAAGATTGAGATCGTTTATCAGAAAGCGTATAATTTGCAGATAATGATGATGCAACAGAAAGTCGAAGTTTTACTGTTTTATTTCCAATCCCACTTGTATTGACTTCATATGCTATGTTCTCATACGGCGTAACATTTAATGATGAATATGTTACATCGTCAGTCACTCCAATAATCTGTTCTGTCGCTGCATCAATTAACTCTACCTTAAAATGAACGGTTTGATTATCGCCAAGAACTGAAACTGCTGTAATTGAATCTGTAACACCATATTGAACACCATAGAAGAATTGAGAATTTCCATCAAGCACAAATGGTTTTGTTATTAGAAACGATTTGTAATCGTCACTTGAATTGACCTTACTTGTATCGGTAAGTTCCTTAAAATCAACAGGCTTACCATTCACGCTAATATCGCCAAGCGTAAAGTGAAATTGTGCATTACCTGAAACGACAACGCCCATTCTGCCGGCAGATATTTGTGTTGATGAACTTTTGCCCAATTCTTTTCCACCGCCACCACTGCTTTGTTGAACGGGGGAAGAACTTTGAAATGCGTACGGTGATGATGTTGTTAATGTTATTCCTCGCTGGTCCGTATAATCCCAAGAGTTAGATAACTGCATATCTTTTCCTGATGCATTAAGATTAATTGGTCCGCTCAGAGTGGAACCCTTAACTGCATAATTTGAATACCCTGAACCATTAAATTGAGTCCAACCCACAGAATAACCGGTGAGACCATAAAGCAAATCATAGTTTTTATTGATGTTCGTGCTTGTCACATCACTTCCAAAATTCCAAAAGTGGTTAGAGTAACTGGGATCTGCAAAAACTGTTGTTGAAAATATATCTGCTCCGTCATTATAGTAGCCAAGCCAACTTAATCGAGCCGCATCGTTTGCTACTGCCGTAACAGATGGACGATAGTTATAAGGCCAACCATCACCATATGATGGTGTTGAAGCATATCCAGAAAGAGATAGCCCTGAATAACCACAGATCACTTTCCAATAATTGACGGATTGTCCAGCTTGTTCCCATGCAAAATGGAAATTGAGTGCATTTAACCTTGCATCTGAATCATACTTAAAGATATCGATTGATGGATTTACAGAACTGCTGGTAGTATTTGCAATCTGCTCGAAATGCATAATGCTATTCCAATTAAATGTTGAACCAATGTAATATGCCCCGTACCAATACAAGCCGGCATTTACTCCGCTTGATGCTGGTTCTTTCCAGATTCCAACAATTTGTTTTCTCCATTCATTACGATAGTACCATGTAACTGATACTGTTGGTGTTGTATTGTTAGAATATGAACTGGATGAAGAGTAAATTATTTGATCCGAGAGTTTTTGTCCGGCATTATTACACCGTGCTATCTGAATGGTATAATTTCCGTTTGATGTTTTTTGTTGATAGGTGATAAACAATTCATTGTTTACTCCTCCATAAGATACATCTGTTAAATAATCCAGAGATGGCTGTTTTGCTTCAGGTCCGTTATCAATTGGTCCATTGTTACAGAGAGACCATGTTGTTCCATTGTCAACGCTTCGTTCTAACCATACCCGATTTCCGCTTTCATAAACAAGAAATAAATATCCTTCATCCGTTCTCACTACTTTGCGCTGGCTGGTGTTAGTTAATGCGGATGTTGAATTTGTTTTATGAGTAGTTTTATATATGGCGGCGTTCGGATATGGTTGATTGTCTGTTGGAGTAAAAATACCATTGCCTCCATTCTGCCAACCCATAAAATTATAGGCATTACTTCCAACCGTTTTTGTTGAAGGTGCTGGTATTGTACCGCTGTTTTGCTCTACTATATCTGTCACAACCCCCGCAGGTATCGTTCCATCAAATTCGGTTTGATCGTTGCGTGAAACAGAGAACCGTTTCTTCATATCGGCAATAAGTGTTGCGTTGTTATCGCTGCTTGCAACGGCATATGTGTAGTTGCGTGGAGTTGCTCCAGCAATAGGTGAAGGTGTTTGTTCATTATATCCCTGTCTTTGCCAATTGCTATTATTTGTTCCACTTGAATTCCACAAGCGATAATAGGGATCATATTGTTGATCGATTGCCCCTAAAGCAACTGTTCCTCCGGCAGGTTTTGCAAATGAATAACCACTATTTTTTGGAGTAGTATAATTCTCCACATACAGTGTTCCCGCATTAAAATTATTTTTGGCAGTAAGCCCAAGTATTTGTGTGCACGTTACATCAAAATATGCTGCTTTGAGCGGCATTGGGATCTGATACGATGCATCAAAAAGACCGGCATTGAGTCTGTGGCTTCCTGCAGGTAAATTTACTGTGACATTTTCAACTCGCTGTGTCGTATTCCAAATTCCAATACTCGTTCCTGTTCCGCCATCAACGTTGTAACGTAATTCATATAATCCAGCATAGATAAGATTTGACGCCGTTATTGTAAAAGTAACTGATACGGTAGTTTGATTTGGCTGTATATTGTAATTTGATGCACCAGAAGTAACCGTTAACGATTCTTCGGCAGTGCTTGGAACCGTAAAACCAATCAACAAAAACAAAGTTATTATCACTTTGTTGAATGAATGGTGACTCATATATCCTCCAGTTGTAATTAGTGAAGTGTCGGCAAAAAAATGTTATATTAAGCTGTAAATAAAAATGGGTGGAGTAATCCACTATAGGTGAGCAGCCTAGCATTTTATTTACGCTTTGGGAACGGCGTTGCCGCGCCGTTCCCGTTTTTTAGATTTCTATCTTATTTCTTACTCTTTTTCCCTCCGTAACATTATTCTTGTAATACACCATGAACTACAATATTAATATTGGAAGATGTTGAGTAACTTTGAAAGAAAACAGTTTTCTCAAACACCATCATTCCTGAAATTCGAAAATTTGGCGGTAGAGTATAAATGGTTTGAAAATTTGATCCGTCATAATGTCCAATTCCCCACGTTATGAAATCGCCTGAAGTATATGTAAAGAAATCTTTTTCTGTTCTACCATTCATTACACCAACAAAATTTGTATTTGATAAATCCTTCCACGATTCCATCTTATTATTTTCGTATTTATATATTTTTTGTCCGATTACAAAATAAATCTTATCATTAACCATGTAAATACTTGAACCTGATTCATTATTAGAATTTATCAAAGAAATGGTTTTATAGTCGTACTTAAATATTTTGTATATATAACCCGTTGTATCATATCCACCGCCTCCAATAAAAAGTAACTCGGTTAGTTTTTGTTTAAAAACATCTTTGAATCCGCTTTTGATTTCAGGTGTTTGGGTAAATTCCCATTGTGTCCCATTGAAATGCATTATAATTCCTATGTATTTTGTGCCTCCATTAAACTGGTCGGCAAATCCAACAGCCCATAAGTCATTTGAAACGGTACCGTAAATTCCTTGAATTACTATTCTGTCAAAGCCATTAATTTTGTGTTCGCTAAATTTATTCCATCGAGTACCATCATATCTCCAAAATGCGCCGTTGGAGTTGCCCAGCCAAATATTATTATTTGCCGTTCCCCATAAAGCAGAGGGGGAAATAAGGTAGCGAGTAGAATCTCTTATCCAACGAACTCCATCAAAGTGCCACAGTAAATCTCCCGCATCACCAAACCCTGTTATCCAAACATCATTTGGCGTGCTTCCCCAAATGCGGGTTGGTGTAAATACGTCGCCGTACGGAAGTTTTAATGTATCTACAGTCCAAACATAATCCCGTCGTCCTGGTGTTATATCTTCAATCGGTATCACGGGGTCACTTTTGCAGTCCGCATTAATAAATAGAATGCTTACGGTCAGTGCGAATAAAAATAATTTTGTCATTATCTGTGCCTCTGCTTATAAAATAGTTTTTAATGTGCGCATGGTATTAACTTCTCAAACAAAACACGAAATATATAACTAACGATTGCGATATTAATTTACATACAAAAATCGCCCCCTATAAAAATATCTTTTTCCGTTCAATTTGCAGTCGTCATCTTTAAATATGCGAAAATAAAAATGACGGATTCCCAACAA
>JANXZD010000184.1 GCA_025355705.1 Bacteroidota bacterium
GTTTTACTGACACCTTTGTAATTCAATAAAGCAGTTTCGCGTGAAGCAGAAGGAGCATTTTTATATAATCTTCCAATATCTGTGCTTGCCTCACGAGACAAACCTCCGGCTGCTTCCGCCATCACGATTTTAACCCTTTCACCGGGAGCCAATGTATATGGTCCGTAACCAACTGCTGCAGAGTATCCCGCCGCACCGGCAGAACCGGTTGCAGGATCGTTTGTTGGACCAACTTTATCTGCGTGCCGAGGCATAACATGTCCTTTGGTCATCCAACTATATTCTGAAGACATTTTTACAGCATTGTATTGATCATTATTAGAATTGTTTGGTTCGTCAGACCCTTCATACGAAGTTGTCGATGGTTGTTTTTTATCGTCTGAAGTATCTGATGGTGATTTTTGAGCATACAATGTTACCAGGCCAACAAATTGTGAAGCACCAAGACGACCAACGGTATCTCCCTTTTGATATGCATATCCGGATGCAGTTGCAGGAGTCCATATTGGACCGCCCACATTATCGTAACCACCTGAAAATGCAGGGGATTTTGCATGCCAAGCATATGTCGCACGTAAATCGTTTGCCGTATTAAATGGAGAGGCAGCAAATGGAAATATATGAGGCGCCGTAGTATCACCGACAACATCGTTCAATGTATTTGTCCCCCATCCGGTCGAGTTTCCAATAACGTATCGAGTATCAGCATTTACTGCATACCGATTCTGCCAATAGAAATAAACTCCCGTAAGAGTTTTTGAAGGACGCGTCGTCCCAACATCATCTACTTTTCCGGTATTGGTAAAAGTATATTCATAGATAAGATAGTTGTCATGGCCTTGTTGACTGAAACCAATTATTTTTCGATGAACCTCAACACCGATGGATGTATTGATGATATTATCAATCACTCTATCAGCTTTTAAACTGGTATCAACACTATCATTATCTACTGATTGACCTTGTGAAACATTTCCATCCGCAAAAACCGCAGGTGGATCGAACTTACTGATCATTTTAAAACGTACGGGGAAGAATTCTGCGTTACCGCGCACGCGGGGACCAACGTGCACAACTTTTTGCTGATATGTTGTTCCGTCTTTATCCAAATAATTTGTAGTGCCAATCCAAAATCCTTTGGCAGCGATCATATCCTGATTTTGAAAAATAGCAGGCCAACGAACACCATCTTGTTGTACCTGCACTCGTCCTTCCTCAATCTCACTCCCAGAGCTGGAGTACCAACTTTGCAAAGCACCGACCGTCATCCATTTTGACTGTTGTGCTTCAAGATGAACCGAGCTAATGATCAGAACAACAAACAAACTTATTCCGATACGGTGTTGCGATAATAATTTTTGCTTCATAGCTTCCTCGTAAATGGTTCAATACCGCGTGGAACGATGCATCTTAAACACGGCGGTTCAAATACTAAAAATCAAACGTCAACTTCATTCCAAAATACATATCGCGTGGATTTAAGAACAAGAACTGAGACATACTTGGCATTCGAATATACGCTTTATCATCAAGTGCTTTGTTCAAACGTCCCTGGTCGACCTGCACCCATGCATTATTTTTATACTCAAGATATTGCTGCGAACTTGCATCGTAATAAATAGCGGTTGAAAAAGGTGTTGTGACACCAGCCGTACTGCCGACGGCAACGATCGGAACATAATCAACTCCATCTTTACGTACATCACCCGGTTTATCCTCACCGGTAATATTAATGTATCCAAATCGAGAATCATATTTATCCGAAGGCATGTGTAACGATTTTATATACTCATCAAAGTTGGTTCCGATGAAACCGTTAGGAATATTGGTATTGGAATTGATACTTAAGTTTTTAAAGTTTGGCAGATTGAAAACATCCATAAATACCAACAGCTCTGCCCCCATAAATTTAAATGATTTACTCACACGCATATCAAGAAGATAATTGTCTTTATACTTCATATTGTTACGAATACCGGGAATACTTGCTCCACCGCCGCCAGCCCATGTGAAATAATTACCATTTTGCCAGCTTCCGGTAAAATTCAATCTCCAATCACTAAATAAAAATCCATTTGAGCCCATCGGATCGTAATCGACCGGTGTGAACAAATCAAGACTGAAACGAGCGAATGGAGAAGGAACAGGTTTTGATTGGTACAGATCTGTCTCGCGATTGTCGCGTTCGTATGTTCGTTG
>JANXZD010000199.1 GCA_025355705.1 Bacteroidota bacterium
TCCTTTTGGTGTCCCGGTCCCTTTTTGCTGTGCAAATGCTGAATCGGTGAACATGAAGCTGAGGGCAAATACAACTGTCAGCGTGAGCGTTACGTTAATGATGTGTTTCATAAAACCTCCTGTAAATATTTTGATGTAGTAATTAGTTATTTGAACTTCATCAGTTCTGGTTATAGTATTACAACCGTCGTGCCAAACATTATTTTTAATTCTATTGAGAAAATGTGTGGATATTATTTTGAAGAAAAATAATTATGACATTTCTGTCGAAATGATTCGACAAAAATGTCGAGTCATTATGCGGAATTGTAGATGGAAATTTTTCCAGAAAATGGATTTCGGTGTCTAAGGTTGTCTTTTAGAAAGACAAATCGAGATCGATGCAGAGTTTTTCGATGGCAGGTAAATGTTTATCAGTGTATGCCGTAAACGATCATCACTTGACGCCCCATTTTTTGAGTCGGTAGCGTAAATTTCTTTCGGATAGTCCAAGCTTCTCCGCTGCTTTTGATTGATTGTTGGCATTAATACGAAGCGATTCAAAGATCAGATCCTTTTCTAGATTCTCAATTTGTTCAGAAAAATTCCCTAACGTTTGTTTTGCGGAGGATGATTCGCTCTTCACACCCTTCACAACTTGAGGAAGATCTTCGGTAGCAATTGTATCTCCTCGCGAAAAAATAACGGATCGCTGGACAATATTTTCTAACTCTCGAACATTTCCAGGAAAATCATATCTAATCAGATGCTCCCATGCTTCCTTCGAGAAGTTCAGTTTTTTATGTTTATGCTCTTTGGAGAATTGTACAAGAAAATGATCTAATAAGACCGCAATATCGTCTCTTCGTTTTCGAAGCGGTGGAATTTCAATCGCAATGACATTCAAACGGTAAAATAAATCTTCTCGAAACTTCCGTTCAACAATTGCTTCTTCAAGATTCTTGTGCGTTGCCGTGATCACCCGAACATCAACCGATAACGTTTCAGATCCGCCGGCACGCTCGAATTTTTGCTCTTGCAACACACGCAATAATCGTACTTGTGTTGCAGGAGAAATATCACCTATTTCATCAAGAAATATTGTCCCACCATCGGCAAGTTCAAATCTCCCACGTCGTTGCTTTTCAGCACCGGTAAACGCTCCTTTTTCATGTCCGAATAGTTCGCTTTCCAGTAAACTATCATTAAGTGCGGCACAGTTCACCGCAATGAACGGTTTTCCGCTTCGAGAACTATTGAAATGTATTGCACGAGCAATCAATTCTTTTCCAGTACCGCTTTCACCACGAATAAGAACAGGCGCCCTGGTTTGCGCAACACGGGAAGCAGTAGAAAGCACTTCTTGCATTTGCGGAGATTGAGAAATTATTTCAGTAAAAGAAAATTTTTCAATAAGCTGCTGGCGTAACAACTTGTTTTCCGAGATCAATTGTTGACGTTCCTGCAATCGTTTAATGAGAAGATCAATCTCATCAAGCTCAATCGGTTTGCTAAGATAATCATAAGCCCGGCACGCATCGCATCTACTGCACCTTCTATTGTTCCAAATGCAGACATCAATACCACAACGACTTCGGTGTCGAGCTTTTTGATTTCTTGCAAAAGGTCGTAACCAGTTTTGTCTGGCATTTTGTAATCGGTAAGAACAAGATCAACGTGTTGAGAACGGATTAAGTGAATGGCTTCCTGTACGGAAGACGATTGCTGAACATTATGGTGTTTCTTTTTTAAATATCCCGCCAAGATAGTCCGTTGTGATATTTCGTCGTCAACGATAAGGATGGAAAAATTATTCATATGTTCTTTCATCTATAATTAAGACCAAGTTTGAGTAATAAGATGTTGAACATATTGTATTATTGCATTACGGAGAACACCACTCGAACAAGATTGTTGGAACTGCAAACAATGTTCATCGGCAATTCTTTGTGCTTCAGCCATTGTTGAAGCACCGGTGATTTTATTTTTTATATCGTGGCAATAATGTGAGATCAATTCAGATTGTTCCTGAACAGGAATCCGGATAAATGTCGATTCGTCTACCAATTCATCAAACATTGATGCACACTCCATAGTTCATAATTCATACAAATTTATCATCCCAAGGTGTTGGAGAATAAACGTCACAATTTCTGTTTCGGAATTTTATTCCATTTTGATCTATTAAACATTCGTTTAAACGCAGATAATAGAGGACATTGCGTACAAAAATTTGTCGCACCAATAAACAGAAGAACCATTCCGGCAAAGGCTGTGGCTGAATTATTCAATCCCGCTGCAATGAATAGCAATAGCTCTATAACACCGATCGTAATGAAGGCCCTTCGAGCAATCGCTCTTTTTGACATTTCGTTCCTTTTTTTATTGATAAACATTACCGATTTACAAAATATCTGATTATTGCTGTACGCCTTTTTCAGATAAATAATCAGCGAATTGTTTTTTCAAATATTGGTTCTCACTGATAAAACTAAGAACATGAATAAATTGATCGGGTTTTGAATATCCCGGAAGTAACGTTATTACTTTTCCGTCACTTTTCAGGAACAGTGTGGCGGGATAACCGTCAACACCCATTCCTTGCGCAAACTCTTGTGGAGTTATCGATTTACCTTCATACAGGATCTTCTCATTTCCTTCAGCATTTAATTTGATGACCACAAAATTCTTCTTCAAATATGCAGAGATGTTTTTATCAGCATAGGTATTTTTGTCCATCTCTTTACACCATTTACACCAATCAGTATACACGTCAATCAATATTTTCTTTCCGTTCTTTTTTGCTTCTATAACTCCTTCGTTGAATTTCTTCCATTGGGGATCTTTTGCGGATACATCGGTCGAATATGTAGCCAACAACAGTAGAACCAAAAATATTTTTTTCATACAATAATCCATTCCTTCACTAATGATTCAATAGATTTACATTTCAGGCATGTCGTAAAGACCGCCGGCGTTAATAACATCGGTAAAACCTGAACTCTTTATAATTCTTGCCGCGTAAGCACTTCGTGAACCAGACGCACAATAGAGAATAATGGGGGAATTCTTTTCGCCCAATTCATTTATCCTTAAATGTATCTCATTCACAGGAATAAGTATTGCATTGGGATAATGTTCCTCTTCGAATTCTTCAGAAGTTCTTACATCAATAATCTTTGCACCAGATTTGATCTTGTTTAATAACTCAGACATGTA
>JANXZD010000204.1 GCA_025355705.1 Bacteroidota bacterium
GTGAAGAAAGATGCAGGCCATCTTCGATTGTGCGATAGTTGAAACCGATTTCCGTTTCCCGAATAAGCGATTCTATTTTTTTTATATCGTGAGTAGGTTCTTCCGTTGTAGCATTTGGTAGATCTGATAAACGCAGAAAAAAAACATCATCATTGTCCTGTACCAGCGATATGATCTTCAACGCTTGAGTTTGAGCCTGTGTTAAAAACTTCCCGCGTTCGTTGTTCAATTCCATACTAGCCGAATTATCCAAGAGAATGACAATCGTTGATTTTGCGCGTGTTGAAAGCGAGCCAAAACTTCCTTTTAATGCAGGACGAGAAAAAGCGAGAACAATGAGAAGGATCAATAATGTGCGCAAGGCAAGCAACAGCCATTGCCGTACTTTGATCTTTCTCATTTTATTCTTTTGTAGCTCTTTAAGGAATTTCAGCGTGCTAAATTCAATCGTGTTGAGCTTGCGAATGTTAAACAGATGAATGAGGATCGGTATTGCTGCCGCTGCAAGTCCGAACAGAACGAAAGGGTTAAGAAAGGTCATTGAAAATTGTTGCTGACAAAATACCAAATAGTAGAGGAATATTATTTTCTCCTCTAATATACTTTAATGGTATTTTGAATACAACTTACATTCGTGATTCCAGAAACGCCTTCCATTTTGTAAAATCGTACATCGAACCGCGATTTCCGAAGTTCTTTTGCAGAATGGAACAAATTGCAATTGCAGCGGGTAGATTCTGCGAATTTTGAAGGATACCCAGTAATTCATTCTCATGGTCTCGGGTTAGATTTTGGTCCCACAACATTGTAAGGATTTGATGAACCTGCGGAAGTGTAGCGCTTGGTGAATTGAGCACGTAGATCAATTCGACAATCGAAAGAGATTCAGTAGAAGTTATTTGTCCACCCCTGGTAACCGAAAGGTCACCAAGTGTGATATTTTGTCTTTTCGGTTCGGCAAGAATTGAATAATAATTCTTCAATTCCTTTAATTTGTTTTCGGCAAACGCCCCTTTTGCTCCGCCTCTATTAACTGTTTTTACTAATTCTTCAAACGCAGCTTTTGATCCATTTCGAGCCAAGCCTTCCAGCGCAAAGACATCGATATATCCCCGGCTTAAGGAAAGTTCTGAAGAAACCTGAGTCAAATTCTTTTCAACTGTTTGTTGAATTGGGACAAACAGTGATTTTGTAGTTTCTCGATTCTTTGCCTCGAAAAGAGCAAACTCTTTAGTCACCGCTGATTTTACGCTAGACTCGGTAGTATTGAGTATGAAAAATATATTTCCAATCAATAGAATTACAACAAGAGAAAGAAAGCCAATAATCAATCTATTAGCTTTTTTTCGGTCATTTCGTTCTCTAAAGATTACATCTCGAAGTTCAGAATTTACAGTAGTAACTTGGCGGTCAAATTCTTCGCGTAAATCGACACCAAATTGATTGAATTTTTGATCTAAAATCGTTTTTAGGAAAAGTTCCGCTTTTTGTAACTTTGCCGGTAGACCAGAGGAAGTACGCTCTGTCTCTGATTTTGATATCGATTTAGATTTTCTTTTTAACATAACTTCACACCGTTAATGAGAATCTATATTGCTACATTTGCCACAATATAGTATAGAATAAAACCTATATCAATTAAAACTGTGATATTTTAGATATGGAAATATTTTTCATTGTAACCATACAGAACAGAAGCTTTAATGGTGTCGTCTTATTAGAATACTCTAACAACCCTTTTATTATGAACAACTTATACCGACTTTATATCCTGATAAAACGATAAGTTCGAATAAGAGTGAAAAACGTTGGATTTTTGCCATTTATGAATCAAGAACTAAAATATTATACTATTGAAGAAATTGCCGAATCGCTTGGAGTGAATGCTGCTTCAGTACATCGTTGGACAGATTCAGGGAAATTACAATATTCCAGCATAGAAGAAGGGATTAAAAAATTCAGCACTGGCAATCTATCCGAATTCGCAACGAAATATAATATCTCCATGAAATTCCTTGATTCTGCAAACCACCGTTTTATACGATCAATTAAAAAAAACTTAGCGATCGCCGGAGCAAAATAGTTTTCCGCAATTCCCACGCCTCGAAACAAGAAATTCAATAAATCGCCCTTACGGAACAATGCTTACAATACACGATCGGGTTTCAAATTCTCAGCTGGAAATAATTTTCAATTATAAAAGGACAACATAAAGACCTAAAGATGTTTTTTTGTACCGGGAAAGTGGCTCAAGTTGCTTATACGTTGGTGTTGAACTCTATGGACACAAACAAAATATCACGATTTCGAAGAATATTCATTTAGGATTATTTTCCATTCATCATTGTATAAATATTCATCGTTGTTCCTTGCATTTCCAATGGCCTTCCTCTATTTTATATCATTATGAAGAACTTCGGTAAACTATTTTGGTCGGCAGCGGGTGTTATCGGTACAATCCTTATTGTCTATTTCATATCGACAGAGGTTGGAAATCAATCGTTTATGTTTCAGGAGAACGATGTGCAAAAAGTCTATTTTGCCGATCACATTTCTCCGGCGCATCAGGCGGTTATCCAACGGTTCAATCAATTACACCAAGGACGCATTGAAGTAATTCCGGTAAATCTCCCATTCAGCAAATTCAGTACAAACGAACGAAAAGAATTATTAGCCCGTTCATTGCGCAGTAAAAGTGATCGGCTCGATGTTTTTTCCGTCGATTATATTTGGACTGCACGATTTGCAAAATGGTGTGAACCCCTGGACAATTATTTTTCAGAAAAAGATAAAGCGAATATCCTTTCGCCGACCCTTCAGTCGTGTTTAAGCGAGAACAAATTGGTTGCCATGCCGCTCTATATCGACGTTGGAATGATGTATTACCGAAAAGATCTCCTTGCAAAACTTCCTGATGCGAAACAGATCGAAGAACGGCTGCAAAATTCAATAACATGGGAAGAATTGTTTGCATTGCAAAAACGTTTAGGAATGACAGAACGGCCATTTTATATTTTTCAGGGAAATGATTATGAAGGATTGAACTGTAATTATTTTGAAATCCTTGCATCGCTTGACGAAAATTATTTTCGCGGGAATAAGATCAATTTAAATACTCCGACTGCGCGCCGTGCGCTGCAAATGCTTGTTGATTTCATTTATAAAAATAAAATATCACCTCCTATTGTAACGCAGTTCGATGAAAATAAGAGTTATGAATATTGGCTTACCAACAATGCGATGTTTGTACGGGGATGGTCAAATTTTGTTGAAAATTATCGCATGCTCTATAACGATACGAGCAAATTTGAATATGTCGGGCGCGCATCACTGCCCCATTTTGCCGGGCACAAAGTAACATCGGTGTACGGCGGCTGGAATTTGATGGTCTCGAAATTTTCGACAAAGAAAGAAGCTGCGATCGAATTCATCCGTTTTCTTCAAACGGAAGAAGCAAAAAAAATCATGTTCGAACAGGGGGATTATATTCCGGTGAACCGAGATGTCTATGCTGATACGGTATACTTAAAGAAATTTCCCAAACTTGTCTTTTACCGCAAATTGATTGAACGTGGTTTTCATCGGCCGTTCCTTGTCGATTATACAAAAATTGCCGATATCGTTTCTCATTACGTTCATCTTGCCCTTAAAAAAGAAATGACCGTTGATGAAGCATTGTCAAAAGCATCTTCGATGATTAATTCCAATGAAGTGTTGATCAAATAACTTCAACTGAAGAGATGTATGACGAACCCATTTAAGAAAATATGGTTTAGTGCACGGCAGTATCGGTTTGAAATACGGCATTTAACGGTTCTATTCTTTGTGTTGATCGTTTTTCAAACAGTGATATCCTTCGTACATAAAATATCCCTGCAAAAAATCCTTTTCAGAACACAGGAATGGTATCAGCAGGATTCTGCTGAACGTTTAGCGAATCTTACGACAACGTCGCTCGAGCTGTTACTGGAAGCAAAATCAAAAAATCAAACCTTGCCCCAGCCGGAAATCAACAAGATCGTCGGAAATTTAAATATTATTCTCAGCCAACAATATTTGCATCAAAATGTCCAAGAAATTTGTCTGTTAGTGAAGATTGATTCTGCGATCATTGCAATTGATGATGGACAGGCGTTGTACTCATATATCTTCGGAGGTTTGAAAAATATTCCAGCGTCTCAATGGAATCACTCAGAAGCCATTTCCATGTACACGTTAATTCGTGAAGAGTTTCGTTCGCGCGAACGGATCCAAACAATTGTTGCTGATAAACAGATCTTTCATATTTTTGTTCCATTTGTTCCGCGCGGGGAGTTTGCCGGTGCAATCTATATGAAAAACAAACCAGATTTCACTGTCATTACCAACGAGATGATTTCAACTTATGATGAAACAGCAATAACCTATACCGCTCTTATATTTTTCGGATTGCTTGCAATGTTCTTTATCTCGACATATACATTGCGGGAACGAAACCGCGCGCAGGAACTATTGTTTGAAGAACAAAAACGTCATCTTGCAGAACAGATCAACATTCAAAACGAATTGCTTTTCACGAAACGTATTTATCACACGCACCATAAAGCGGAAAAAATTATGGGATTTATCAAAGAAGATATGCGCGTGCTGACAGAGAGTAATATTGATCTGATAAAAAGAAGGATTACGAAGTATGCTAATTTTATTGCCCGTGTTATCTACGACATGAAGTGGTATGACCCTCCGGTACAGACAATTCGCAGTCAGATTTTTAAGACCGATGTGAATCAAGTCCTTACATTTCTTGTGGAGCATGTGTTCAAACGTATTTCATCTGCCAGTGATATGGTCCGTTATACATTGGAGTTAGACGAGAATCTTCCGATTATCAATATTAATGAATATGTTATTTGGGAAGTCTTTGAACCGATCATCCAAAACTGTATTGATCATGCCGGTAACAACGCGGTCGTTGTGACGATCAAGACCGAATTCAATGTTGCAACAGAAGAATATTTTGTTCGAATTATGGACAACGGCTCCGGTATCGAACCATGGCTTTTGGAAAAGAGCGACGATGGATTAAAACGAATATTTTTAGAACATACTTCAACAAAACGTGTTGGTAACGAAAAACATTCGGGATATGGATGCTATATCGCATACGAAATCACCAGGCAGCGATTGGGCTGGGACCTTGATGTTGAGAATCTTCAGGGTGGAGGTTGTATGTTCACGTTCAGTATTCCAACAATGATGGTATAATTATGTTTCCTGAAAAAGTGATCAATGTTTTATTGATCGAAGATGAAGAATTTGATGTTCGCAGAGTGCGTAACACCGTAAAAC
>JANXZD010000228.1 GCA_025355705.1 Bacteroidota bacterium
GTATTTTGGAATCAGCATACTGTTCCATCGAGTTATTATATCGATCAAGATGATTCTGAGTGATATTTAATACAACTGCAATGGTTGGACGAAACGTATCAATAAAATCCAATTGAAAACTACTCACTTCCAGAACGACAACAGTTTCCTGATCAACGTCCAGAACGAGTGATGAGAATGCCGTTCCAATGTTACCCGCAACAACGTGTTTTTTCTTTGCATCGCTGAAAATCCTCCCGAGTAATGTGGTGGTGGTTGTTTTTCCGTTACTGCCAGTTATCGCAATAATTGAACCTTTACAAAACCAACTTGCAACCTCTATTTCTGCAACGACTTTTATTTCACGTCTCCGTGCTTCTACAACAACCGGTGCGTTTGTCGGAACACCGGGACTGATCACCATCAAAGAACAATCATACACTCGTTCACTATGTCCGCCAAATTCACATTCGATATTTGCGGTACAAAGCTCGGCAATATGCTGCCGCGTACTTTCATTTTCTCCAAGATCACTGACAAACACATTTGCATTTTTTGAATACAGCAGTGTTGCAACCGCTATCCCGCTTCGTTCCGCACCAATAACACTAATTTTTTTATTGCGTAGATCGTTAATATTCACGTCTCGTTTACCGCACTTTGAATGTTGTTAAACTTAATATCATCAAGAGAATTGCAATGATATAGAACCGTGTAACAATCTTGGGTTCCTGCCAGCCAAGCAGTTCAAAATGATGATGGATCGGCGCCATTTTGAAGATTCGCCGGCCTTCGCCATATTTTTTCTTTGTGTATTTGAAATACAAACGCTGAACAATCACCGAAACAGTTTCTAGAAAAAATACTCCGCCAAGGATCGGCAGAATCAGTTCTTTCTTTGCCATCACCGTCAATGCACCGATTGCGCCGCCAAGCGCAAGTGAACCGGTATCCCCCATAAAAATTTGCGCTGGATAAGAGTTATACCACAAAAATCCAAGCGATGCACCAACGAGGGCAATACAAAACACGATCAACTCACCATTGCCGCGCAAATAGATAATATTGAGATAATTACTGAACTCTATATTACCGGAAACATATACGATGATTCCAAGAGTGAATGCAACAATGCCAGATGTTCCAATCGCAAGTCCGTCAAGTCCATCCGTAAGATTCACCGCATTGGATGTTGCTGCGATAATGAAGATGACAAGCGGGATATAGAATATTCCAAAATTGAATTCGTAATTTTTTAAGAAAGGCACCGTTGTGACCGTATTTGCGTGAATTGATTTCAATTCCGGCATCGAATAGAGAACATAGCCAAGCACTAATCCTACGGTTACTTGTCCGACAATTTTGTACCAGCCGATAAGACCTTCTTTTTTCTTCTTCACGATCTTGAGGTAGTCATCCATAAATCCGACAAAACCGAGACCTGCGGTAACAAAAAGAATCAATTGCACATAGGTGTTTGCCAGATCTCCCCACAATAAGACCGGGATCAAAACAGAAGCAATAACAATAATTCCACCCATCATCGGCGTTCCGGCTTTTAACTTATGTTTCTCCGGAGAACCTTCGCGGTACGTTGTCACAATTCCCTTTTCCTTTAATAATTTTATCACTTTACCGCCAATGATAAAACTGATAAAGAGCGCAGTTATCGCTGCCATCGCCGCGCGAAATGTTAAATATTTCACTACCCCAAACCCTGGTGGATGGTATACTTGTTCAATCCAGTATAAAAGATGATAGAGCATTAATGCTGATCCTTTATGTTCAACCCTCTACTGTCATTTGTCAATTGATATACAACATCTTCCATCTTCATTCCACGAGAGCCTTTTACTAACACAACATCACCCTGTTTCACAATTTTTTTCAGTTCATTTGAAAGTTCATCCTTCGATTCAAAATGTTTAGCAGTTGTTCCAAATGCTTCGCTGGTATATTTTGAGAATGGTCCAACAGTGTATAAAATATTGAATCGCATTTCTGCAACAATCACCCCGATGTTTGTGTGTTCTCGTTTCGATGCTTCTCCAAGTTCCCGCATATCACCGAGCACAACGATCTTTTTTGCATTGGTGTTAAACAGGGTCAATGTCTTCAACGCAACGATCACCGAATCAGGATTCGAATTGTACGTATCATTTAGGATGGTGATTCCGTTATTTGTCAGCACTTCCATTCGTTTTGACGCTGAAGAGAATTGTTCCAACGCATCGGCAATCTTTTTGGGTTTTAATCGTAATTTTAGTCCAACTGTGATTGCCGCAAGAGCATTCGTCACATTATGCAATCCCGGAACTCCAAGTGTGACATTGAATGAGACATTTTTTTTCTGCCACACGATCTCAAATTTAGATTTCCCGAATTCATTTGTCTGAATTTTCTTAGCACGAACATCGGCTTTAGACATCAAGCCATAGCTGGTTTGTTTTTTCAGAGTTTTTGAACCAACTTCAAGAAAATGGTCATCACAATTGACAAAAGCCATTCCGTGATGATCTTCTAAATAATTGAATAATTCCAATTCTTCTTTTGCAACACCATCTTCATCTCCAAAAAACTCCAAATGTTCTTTGCCGATATTCGTAATCAAACCGTGCGTCGGTTCCGCGATCTCGCATAAATATTTCAGTTCGCCGAAGTGATTCGTTCCGATTTCAATGACGGCTGCATCGTGTTTTGATGTCAGGCGAAACAATGTTTGTGGAACGCCGATATGATTGTTCAAATTTCCTTCCGTGCTTAATACCTCATACTTCGTCCGCAGAACTGTGTTGATCATCTCCTTCGTTGTTGTCTTCCCATTGCTCCCTCCGATCGCTATGACGGGAATATCAAATTTTCGACGATAGGTCCTGGCCAATTCACCGAACGCAATAGTCGTATCATCCACAACAACGAACACACAAGGAAGCGTGCGGAAGTACAGTTCATGTTTCTGCGTCCACTCTCGTTGCACAACAATCACTGCCGCTTCTGCTGTAACTACCGAATCAATAAAGTCATGAGCATCAAATGTTTCGCCTTTCAGCGCAAAGAAAAGGTCATTTTTTTTCACCGATCGAGAATCCGTCGAAACGCCGGAAATAGCTTTGCGCTTCAATAGTGCTTGGTTGACAAGCTCAACGCCGGTCAATGTTTTCAGATCTGATGCAGTGATTTTTTTCATACTGTTCTATAGATTTTCCAAATTGTGAAGATTTGGCAAATCTCAATTCATAATCACAAATTTTAATACTTCTTCTTTGTCGCTGAAATGAATTTTTTCTTTTCCTATCACTTGATAGTCTTCGTGTCCTTTTCCTGCCACTAATATTATATCACCAGAATTTGCCATGCCAATTCCTTTTGCGATTGCCTTCCGTCTATCCGCTTCAACAATGTTCTTTTTCTTATCCGAAATTCCTTGAAGCACATCGTTGATGATCTTCATGGGGTCTTCTGTTCTTGGATTATCAGAGGTAACAATGATAACGTCGCTCAATCGTTCTGCAATGACACCCATCTTCGGTCGTTTCGTTATATCGCGATCTCCCCCTGCACCAAAAATTGTGATGATCGTATTTGTTCGATCAACCGGAAGCACATCATGGATCGTTTGCAGACAATTTTCAAGCGCATCGGGTGTATGCGCATAATCAACAATCGCCGTCCAGCCTTTTGGTGAATGAATCTGTTCAAATCTTCCAGGTGCAGGAATCAAATTTGCATATATGGATATTGGAACTTGTAAACCCAACCCTTTCACAGTACTATATGCGCCGAGAAAATTATACAGGTTGAATCTGCCGACCAATCCTGTTGTCACTGTCTCATTATTGATCGTTGCCGAAAATCCATTCACACTCACCGTGACATTATTCGCTTTTACGGAAGATTGATTGTTGACACTGTACGAGATCACTGTTGCTTTGCATCCCTCAACAATTTTTTCTCCGTATTCCGAATCAAAATTTGTCACTGCTATTGCATCGTCGCCCAATCCATCAAACAAAATTTTTTTTGCGTTGAAATATGCCTGCATTGTTCCGTGATAATCTAAATGATCTTGCGTTAAATTCGAAAAGACTGCTGCTTTGAACGAAATTCCAAATGCGCGGTATTGATGCAGTGCATGAGATGAAACTTCCATCACACAATGTGTGCATCCTTTTTTAACCATCTGATCGAATAATTGCTGCATTTCCAATGATTCCGGTGTCGTGTGCGTCGCAGGGAATTTTTCGTTTCCGATGGCATATTCCACTGTACCGATCAATCCTACTTTTGTATTTGAAACTGATTCAATCATTTGTTTAATCAAGAATGTTGTTGTTGTTTTTCCGTTCGTTCCTGTCACTCCAATCATTATCATTTTTGACGCAGGTCTTCCATAATAATTTGCTGAGATCTGCGCTAACGCTTTTCTGGTATTGCTCACAACAATCTTTACGGTTCCTGTATGCATACATAATGAATCAGGAATTGCATGATCATCTTCAATGACGATCACTTTTGCACCGTTTGCAATTGCAAGTGATAAGAATGTATGCCCATCAACACCAACGCCTTTTAACGCAACAAACAGATTTTCCCTCTGGATTTTTCGTGAATCATATTGTACTCCGCTGATTTCCACATCGTGTGTTGTCACCATCTTTCCATACATCGTTTGAAACATTTTGGTTACTGTAACGCCGCTTAATAATTCTGATAATGTCATGGTGTTTTCTGATCTAACTAATACAATTGTGCGCTTGTGATGATTTTTGGTTCACACATAATTGTCACTTTTGTCCCTTGTTTCAATGCTGTACCTGGAGTTGGAAATTGATTGACAACAACTCCTGATCCAACAATTGAAACGCCATATTGTTCGGCAGTCAATTTATTCACTGCACGCCGTACACTCATACCCCGTACTTCAGGAACTTTTGATGCACCAGTGATTTGAGCTTGATCGGTTTCGTTCATCATCAACTGAACGATGGAACCACGCTCAACTTTGTTTCCTGCTGACGGATATTGCCGAACAACTTCTTCACCGGTTCCAATCGCCTTTGTTGCAAGACCAAATCGTTTCAATGAAGCAACGGCATCGTTCATTTCTTTGCCGGTAACATCAGGAATTAATACAGTCGCTTCGCTATCCTGCGCAGCATGTGTTGGAAGATTTTGTTCTGCGATCATCGTTTTTGCGATCAAACCGTTGTTATTGATAATCCTCTCTGCAATCGCTTTGAAGATCGGTGCGCTGGCAGTGGCTCCGTAATATCCTCCTGCTTTTGGTTTTTCAATCATCACCAGACAAACGATTTCAGGCTTTTCAACAGGAAAGAATCCGATGAATGATGCGTTATAGCTACCTTCTTCATATTTTCCATTCACATGTTTTCGTGACGTTCCTGTTTTTCCGGCAATTCGAATACCCGGAATTTTCACCGCCATTCCACTTCCATACTCAACAACAGCTTCGAACATTTGTTTTACCTGTTCATTTACATTTTTCGAAATGACCCGTCGGATCATTTGAGGTTGACCAGTATACACTTCCTGACCATTCTCGTCTTTCTCGCGCTGCACGATATATGGTTTCATCAACATACCGTCATTTGCAACGGCTGAATAGGCAGAGATCATTTGAAGCGGTGTCACACCTACTTCGTATCCGTATGCAATCGAATTGAGTGAAGCCATTGACCACTCAGAAGTTTTTCGCAATTGACCATTGCTTTCCGAAGGAAGTTCAATTCCCGTCATCATGCCAAAACCATAATCGCGCGCCTGCTTATACAATTTTTCTTGACCGATCAGATCACTTACTTTCGCCATAACGATGTTGGATGAGAGTGCCATCGCATCAATGAACGTAACATCTTTCAACGGATGAGAGTCATTGATAAAGCGGAATTTTTTTCCCGGGTATTCAATTCTATACTTTCCATTTTCCGCATAGAATCTTTTATTGAGCGTCACTAATTCATTCTGCAGCGCAGCTGAGGCTGTTACAATTTTGAAGACCGAACCAGGTTCATACATATCGGAAATGATTCGATTCTTCAACGCATCTGCATCTTGAACTTTATTTAGATTCACCTGCGGAAAATTTGCCATTGCAAGGATCTCTCCCGTTTGCGGACGCATCATCACAACTAGTCCAGCTTCTGCCTGTGTCCGCGCAATTCCTTTTTTCAGTTCTTCGTCAGCAATGGATTGATATTGAAGGTCGATCGTTAATTCAACCGAATGTCCATTCACAGCTTCTTCACGGGGATAATCGACCGATGGACGTTTTCTTCCAAGTCCATCCTTTTGCATGATCACATAACCATCACGTCCGCGAAGCACTCCGTTGAATTGCTGCTCGATCCCGCTAACGCCGACATTGTCAATATTTGTTACGCCAAGTACTTGTCCAGCAAGTTCATCATAATGATAGAGACGCATCGCTTCGTTCATCTTCACGATTCCGCCCATTTTTTTTAAAGGAATCAATTCCGCCACATCTGGACGAAGATGCCGTTCTATCCAAACGAATCGTTTATCACTTTGAAGCTTAGCGATATATTCCCGCTCGGGTTTTCCGGTAGCTTTAGAAAATTCCTTAGCAATAAATTTTGCATCTTCACCGGCTATTTTCGGATCCGCTGCAAATGAAACAAATTGGGAATTTGCAGCAAGCACATTCCCATTTCTATCGTAGATGTTCCCGCGCTCGGCAACCAACGGAACTCTCGCTTCATATTGTTTCTTTGCGATATCCTGATATTTTCTCGCTTCAATCAATTGAATCTGAACCAATCGAGTTCCGGCTGCAACAAATGCAAAAAGAAACACGATCTTCACCATCAGCAAACGATATTTATAATCCTTTTGCTGAGGAGTTTCTTGTATCACTTCTGCTTTTTTCTTGAATGGATTCCACATAATGATGGTTTCAACAAAAATTTACTGTTTCAAATTTTCCTTTATTTCAATTTCTTTTTCGGGATCAACTTCAAACCATATCGGTGCTTCCTTTGGATTTGTCATCCCTAATTTTTCCTGCGCCATTAAACTGATCCGCTCTAAACTTGCCTTGCGATTGATTTCCGCTTTGATCACTTCATTAGTGCTGATGATTTGATTGTGTCTTGCGTTCAGATCGTTTACTTCCTTTGCAAGATTGTTTACTGCAATAACATTCCCCACATATAATAGAGCAACTGTGGCTACAAGAAAGAGAATTCCGACGATATTTGAAGTTTTTGTTCGTTTTTTAGTATTGACTCGACGAACATTCTGACGAGGTACTGCATATCCCGGGACCGTGGCTTGTGGATCAAAAGTAACAGCGATTGCATTATTATAAATCTGCCGATCATTGAACTTTGGCATTTCTACTACATCAATCGGATTATTGGAAAATTTCTTCGCCATAGGTTATGTTCGTTCCGCAACTCTCATCTTTGCACTGCGTGATCGAGGATTACTACTCTGTTCTTCTTCGGTCGCTTCCAACGGTTTTTTTGTTATAACCATCAACTCCGGAATACGAGGAGTATCCGGTTGAAATTTATTTCCCGATGGAACAAATTTTGCCGCGCAATCATTGAAAAATGTCTTTACAATTCTATCTTCCAACGAATGGTACGATATCACTACGATTCTACCGCCGGTTGCAATAAAATGTAACGAATCATTCAATATCGATCGCAACCGATGCAACTCATCATTCACTTCTATCCTGATCGCTTGAAAGACTCTTGCGAGTGATTTTACTTTAAATTTTCCACCGACAACACTTTCAACAATTGAAGCGAGATCTCCTGTTGTTTCAATTACTGCAGTTACTCGCTGATTGACGATTCTTCGCGCTATCCTTCGTGACAATCGTTCTTCACCATAATGAAAAATAACATCTGCAAGTTCTTCTTCGTCATACGAATTCACGATCATGTGAGCATCGAGTGATTGCCTCCGATCCATCCGCATATCCAACCGTTCATTGCCGCGAAATGAAAAAGACACGTTGCTCACGCCACCGCTCACATGAACGGCAGGCATGCGCTGCTTGATCGCCGCCGTCGCCTCGATGAAATCTAGGCTATAGCGGTTGTGCTCCTCAATCCCGGTCGCGACCGCAAATATATTCGGGTCAAAGATGATGTCTTCGGGCCGAAAGCCGATCCGCTCGGTCAAC
>JANXZD010000233.1 GCA_025355705.1 Bacteroidota bacterium
AAGGAAAAATTTTTACCGAGAACGAATTTCAATTTTCTTTTTTATTTGCTCTATCGATAAACGGAATTTTTGATCTATCTTGATCTGTTCTTCAACCGTTTGGTAGGCGTGAATAACCGTGCTGTGATCTCGCCCTCCAAAATTCAATCCGATTGTTTTTAACGAGCAATTTGTCAGTTCTTTTGCAATATACATTGCTATTTGACGAGCGATAACGATTTCTTGTTTTCTGGTCTTTGCTCTTAACAGATCATTTGGAATATCATAAAATTCAGAGACAATGCGTTGAATCTCTTCAACGGTAATCGGAGATCGAACTTCCGTTACAACCGAACTAAGAACCTCACGAGCCATATCAAGATCGATATCTTTTCCTAATAAAGAGGCATTAAACAAAAGCTTCGTGTAGCAACCCTCTAATTCCCTAACATTCGAAGTAACATTTGCCGCGATAAAATCCAAAACAATTTCGGGAATAACGACATTATCTCGTTCGCATTTGTTGCGCAAAATCGCCGATCGTGTTTCCAGGTCTGGCGGTTGAATATCCGCTGTCAAGCCCCATTGAAAACGAGAGATCAGACGTTCATCTAATCCCTTTAGTTCTTTTGGCGGCCTATCAGACGAAAGAATAATCTGTTTTCCTAGCTGGTGGAGGGAGTTAAAAGTATGGAAAAAACTGTCCTGTGTTTTTTCTTTTCCCGTGAAGAATTGGATATCATCGACAATTAATATATCCATACTTCGATACAACGTTGAAAACTCCGTCGTTGCATCGTTGCGAATGGCATCAATAAATTCATTAGTAAATTTTTCGCTGGAAACATAGATAACACGTCTTGCTTTTCCTGTTTCCAAAGCATAATTACCAATTGCCTGCATTAAATGTGTTTTGCCAAGCCCGGTGCCGCCATATAAAACCAATGGATTAAAAGATGTTCCCCCCGGATTGTTAGCGACGGCTGTTGCGGCAGCACGAGCAAGTTGATTGCTTTCCCCCTTGATGAAGGTATTAAAGGTGTTCCGTTTGTTTAAAAAAGTTTTTTCATACGGTAAGGGTTGAGCGTATTGCGTTTGCTCAACCCTTGCATTGATGAGTTCGGTGGCTTTAATCGCCGCCTCATTAGATGAAACCAGAATACTTTGCGATGTTTCGTCTGCAGGAACCACTGTATAGGTAAGCCTTGCAGACGGCCCAAGAGTTTTTTTCAATGCATCGGAAATCAGGGAATAATAATGTTCTTCAAGCCACTCATAAAAAAATTGACTGGGAACCGTAACAGAAACCTCGTTATTCTCAATCTTTATCGGCTTTATTGGCTCAAACCAAGTCTTAAAACTTTGCGAATTTACCTGTGGCAAAATATGAGAAAGAATATTTATCCAAATAACACCCACTTCGTTTTGCTGGATATCCGGTTTTTTTATTGAAACGGGAGCATCAGATGATGTAGCAATAGAAATCATAAAAACCTCAAAAGTTATCAACATCAAACAATGTTTTATTCACAATGTTATTAACAATTTCACAAATTAAAATTAACACACTTAGAACCACAAAGAGAATTATACACATTAGTTTTGAACTGTTAAGTCATTGCAAAACAACGACTGCAAGGCCGCCCACACAAACTTATCAACACCACATGTGAATATCTTTTTATGTTGGTTCCACAGTGCTTCCACGGCCGATGGATTATGGGAAAAGTTATCCACAAACAATCCACACACATGATAATACATACTTACACTGTATTATATCTTATTTGAACGAAAGAAGTCAAGGAAAATTTAAACAATTATTTTTTATTTTTTTTGTTTGGTAAATTCTATTGTAAAATTGTGTTCGTTTTTGGGATGAATTTTCGTTACCCAATCCCATACTTGCGCCGGGATAGATAATTCAAACTGTTTCATTTTACTGATGATTTATTCAAAACAATCGAATAAAATTTCTAAACATAGATTTATCTTGTTTGTCCTGCGATGTTTTTGTATTTTTATAACGCTTTTATTCATCTGGAGAAACAATGAAACGAACATTTCAACCCCATAAACGTAAACGCAGAAACACACATGGTTTTCGCGAACGTATGGCGACCAAAAACGGACGCAAGGTATTATCAAACCGCCGCGCAAAAGGGCGACATAAACTGACTGTAAGCGACGAGCCGCGCAACTAATGTGGCTTAGCTTTCGTCTGTGCTTCTCTCCTCTCTCAAAATCAGGAAGCGGTGGCGTGAGTGCAACAGACACTTCCCAAACTAAACATTCTACGCGGATATCAATCGTTCACAACAGTAATCACTAACGGAGTTTCATTTAAAGGAACGCTGTTGTCGGTCTTTGTTTTGAAGGATATGAACAAGAAGGATCTATGGGTTGGAATTTCTGTACCTAAAAAACGCATTGTGCTTGCAGTCAATCGGAACAGGATAAAAAGATTGATACGTGAAGCAGTAAGAAGGAACTTTAAAGAATTGCAAACGGGTGCAGTTGAGAAAAATATCGGCGCAGGGATTGTTGTAATATTTAAAGGTGATAATAACAGCGATACCCGTCGTTTAAAATTACAGGATATAGAACCGGTGTGGATTAAAATTCAACAACAAATCCTTCAAGCGATATGAGCTACATATTGATTTTTTTGATACGTGTTTATCAGATGGTAATCTCGCCGTTTCTTCCAGCCAATACGTGTAGATTTTTTCCGACCTGCTCTACGTATGCCATCGAATCAATTCACAAACACGGCGCGTTAAAGGGATCACTGCTTGGCGCGAAACGGATCTGTAAGTGTCACCCATACAACGAAGGTGGATACGATCCGGTTCCGGAATATTTTTCATTGACAAAGAAAAAATAATACCATGGGAAGACAAGAGACAATCGGATTTATTTTGATCGCGGCAGTTTTGATGGCGTGGATGTATTTTACATCTCCGCAACGACAACCGCAGCAAACCCCTCAAAGACCACAAACCATCGTAGACGATTCTACAAAAAAAACAGAACCGGTTTTTCGCGTTGAACAACAACACCTATCGCCAAACACGTCTTCGCAACAACCGCAGCCAATAAGCGATACGCTGGGGAAATATTTCAGCGGAACAGAAGTCGGCAAAGAACAAACATTTACCGTCGAAACAGAAAATTACATAGCGGAACTTTCCACCAAAGGCGGCTCGATCAAACAATGGACTTTAAAGAATCACAAAACGTGGGATAACCACCCCGTACAATTGGTGAACGACAGTAAAGGTGATTTTAACATTCTATTCTCGACCACAGATGGTAAAATGATTAATACAAAGAATCATTTTTTTACAACGCAAATACCGGTTGGAGGGAAAATTATTCTTTCCGGCAAAGACGAAGCGGTTTTACAATTTGTGTTGAACGCAAAAGAAGGACGCATCGTAAAGAAACTTACATTTAAAAACCAAGTTTTCGATTTCGATGCCGACATTGCTTTTGAAGGAATGCAGAACGTTGTTGCGAATTATGAATATCAGATTTTATGGGAGAATGGGATTCGATACACCGAATATAACAGTGTTGATGAATCCAATTCAGCAGCTGCGTATACATATGGTGGCGGCGAGCTAAAAGAAGTGAACGCAAAAGCTGTCGGTGAAAATCCGAAAGAAGACCCATCAGGGCAGACCGAATGGGTTGCCCTTCGAAACAAATATTTTGCAGTCGCACTTCTCTCGCAAGACAAAAAAGCAACCGGTTCGTATTTGGAAGGACAGCATCTTACAACAAAAGATAGTGGTGTTCTAGAGAAATATTCCATTGCCTTAAAATATCCGTTTAAAAACTCTGCGAATGAAACGGCAAAAATCTCTACTTATATTGGTCCACTGAAGTTTTCAACGATTAAAAGTTATAATCGTGGACTTGACCAGATTATGTCACTGGGATGGTCGTGGATCCGTCCGATTACAGAATATGTTTTTATTCCGCTTTTTGCATTTCTTCACTCCTTTATCTCCAACTACGGAATCGTGATTATTGTTTTTTCGATCCTGATTAAACTAGGATTGTATCCGCTGACAAAAACAAGCATGAACTCGATGCGAAGAATGCAAAAATTACAGCCGATGATGCAGGAAATCCGAGAGAAATATAAGAGCGATGCTCAGCAGATGAATATTCAGATTATGAAACTGTACAAAGATTACGGGGTCAATCCCGCCGGCGGATGTTTGCCGATGTTGTTACAGCTTCCGATCTTATATGCGCTGTATTCACTATTTACCGCATCCATTGAACTGAGACAAGAACATTTTATGTTATGGGTTACCGATCTTTCAGTGCCAGACGTACTGATATCATTACCCTTTTCGCTTCCATTGCTCGGTAATTTTATCAGCGGTCTAACAGTGGCGATGGGTGTGACAATGTTTGTTCAGCAGAAACAAACCGTTACCGACCCCACACAAAAAGCAATGGTCTGGATGATGCCGATCATGATGACGGTGATGTTCAATCATTTTCCATCCGGTTTGAATCTATACTATTTTGTGTTCAACCTTCTTTCAATCGGTCAGCAGTGGTATTTTAATCAACGCCACAGCAGTGAGCCGCTGCAAAAGATACCAGAGAATAAACGCAAAGCCGGATTTATGGAACGGATGCAACGAAATTTACCGAATAAATCAGGTAAATAAATATTGAAATATTTATCAAAAAAAACCTCGAAGTTTTACTTCGAGGTTTTTTTTGATAAAGCGCAGAAGAGAAGAATTATTCTTTTTCGGTATCATTTTCCATGAATGCCTGTAACTTTTCACCAATCCATCCGCCGATCAACGAGAGAACAAATCCAGCCGCAAGCTCTTCAACAATATATACTGATTCTTCCATCATCAACAAAGAGAACGAGTAAAGGAAAATTGCATTAAGCACAACGCTCAATGCACCGGCAACACCGGCTTCCATAATGGTAACCCCTGGAGAAAAATATCCCACAAGTAATCCAGCAAACAAAAAACTTGCACCAAGCGCAAGAATGATACCGCCTACTCCAAATTTCAGCAAAGCGAATCCGCCAATAACAAAGAAGGCGTTAAAAATAAAAGCAATCACTGTTCCAGCGAGTATCCATCCCCACTGCAAACCACCCTTTTTATCAGCCTCTAATTCTTTTACAAGTTCTTCCGGAGTGATTTGAATCTGTTCACCAACCCATCCGCCAATCAATCCTAAGATCAAACCCACAACCGGAGCAAGAAAGCGTTCCAGCATAGTAAAATTATAGTTAAAGCCAAACGTCAGAATAATTCCTACGAGTACCAGGGTTACAAACCCTCCGATCGCAGGTTCTTTAATTGTGTATCCCTCTGATTTATATCCGATAATAATACCCATAACCACAAAGCCGAGTAACGACATAAATGTCGGAATAATTGGGATATGGAAAGTTTGCGAGATCATTAAATGCAGCGAAAGGCAAAGCGCCGTTCCCGCGACAATACCGGTGATCAGCCATTTCCAATCAAAACTTTCTTTGGATCTGGTGGCTTCAGTAGTCATGGAAAACTCCTTGAAAAAGTGATTATGAGATTAAAAAATAACTGCGGGAATTTCCGCAATTCTGGTTTGAAAGTCAAGAAACGAAAACATAAAGCCGTAAACATCGCAGGGTGAAATGAGACGGGAAGTATTTTTATCCTATATTTCTCTTGAATCAATAATACTCATCAAATTTTCAATATCACCAAAGCTCCAATTGACCTTATTACACAGTATGATAATGGTTGCATGATCACCCAACCGACGCACAAAAAGAGAGTTGTATCCACGCCACCATCCGCCATGGTAGACGATCTTACTTCCGTCGGCAAGAGCATCTATACGAAAACCATATCCGTAGTTATTATCCCGCTTATAATCATAACTCATAGGTGTAAATGCTTCGTCAAGCGTAGTTTGTTTAACCAATTGTTCGGAATACAACGCTTGATCCCACAGAAACATATCGTCGACCGAAGAATGAATTCCTTTATCTCCGCAGACGCCATCAAGAAAATCTTCATATGATTTTCGACGGTTTCGGTTGTAACCGTTCGTTTCAAATGCGATCGTTTTTTTATTGAGCGGATTATAGACAAACGTGCTCGACATACCGAGAGGGTGAAACACATTTTCTTCCATGAACACATCGAAGGGTGTTCCGGAAATACGTTCAACGATCAAGGCCAACATTGCATAACCAGTATTGCTGTATTTGTATCGTCGATCGGGAAGAAATTCCAATCGAGGCTTATTGGTTTTCATGATTTCCAACAATCGTTCGTTGGTAAGATATTCGCTTTTCTTTTTCCAGTACTGTGCCGCAAAATACATGTAATTAGGCAGCCCGGAACGATGCGACAACAATTCTTTTACGGTGATATTCTTATACGGAAAATCAGGAATGAATTTTTGTATCGTGTCGGAATATTCAAGGTGACCGCGTTCGTGCAGCATCATGATAGCAATAGCGGTAAATTGTTTTGATACTGACGCGATTTGAAAAACCGATTTGACACTGAGCAGCTCTTTTGTCTTTAGATTAGAAAATCCAAAGGAATTTTTATACACCACATTTCCAGATAGGCCAATGAGCACATTTCCATTAAACCCTCGCTTCGTCGAAAGCGAACGAAACAATGAATCGAATTTTGTTGCAACAACCATTGAATGCAATTCTATATTTTCCTTGCTCTCAACCGGCTTTGTTGGATCGTTGCCAAGAACAAGCGACCAAAAAAAAGTTGTTATAAGAATAAAAAGATTCATCAGGCTCCGCGGGTTAACATACAAAAGCACCCAACCATGGGTGCTTTACCAATACAAAAATACAATACAGCACAGGATTTTCCAACAAATTTAATCCGTTACAGCACCAAGCGAACTTGTTGAAACCAGCTTGGCATATTTTGCCATCACTCCCCGTGTATATTTACTTTCTCTCGGCTTCCATGCTGATCGCCGTTGTGCAATTATTTTTTCATCTACATTGAGTTGAAGAATATTTTTTGTTGCATCAATCGTAATAGAATCTCCTTCGTTGATCAATGCTATTGTTCCGCCCACAGCAGCTTCTGGCGCAACATGCCCGACCACCATACCGTACGTTCCGCCAGAAAAACGACCGTCGGTTATGAGTCCGACCTTATCGCCGAGCCCTCTTCCAATAATTGCGGATGTCGGCGCAAGCATTTCACGCATCCCCGGCCCACCTTTTGGTCCCTCATACCGAATGACCACGATGTCTCCCGGAACAATTTTATTTTCTGTGATCGCTTTCATTGCAAGTTCTTCTGAATCAAATACCCGTGCTGGCCCAGTGATCATCGGATTTTTTACCCCGGTAACTTTTGCAACAGCGCCTTCGGTTGCAAGATTTCCTTTTAAAATTATCAGATGTCCTTCTTTATACAATGGTCTATCGAAAGGGTGAATGACACTTTGATTTGCCGAAGGCTCGTTTGGTACATCTTTCAATAGTTCGGCGATTGTTTGTCCGGTAATCGTTACACAATCTCCATGAAGGAGTCCATGGTTCAACAACATTTTCATTACCTGCGGAACCCCGCCTGCTTTATGAAAATCTACAACAAGATATTTTCCGCTTGGTTTCAGATTGCAGAGCACCGGAACTTTTTTCCTGAGTGTTTCAAAATCATCGATCGTCAATGGAATATTTGCCGAATGCGCGATGGCAAGAAAATGAAGAACAGCATTTGTTGACCCGCCGATGGCGTTGATGACGGTGATCGCATTTTCAATTGATTTGCGTGTGATGATATCGCGGGGCCGGTTCTTTTTCTTCACCGCATTCATCAGCACTTTTCCCGATTCATTTGCGCTGTCCGATTTTTCTTGATCTTCCGCCGCCATTGTTGACGAGTACATCAAACTCATTCCCATTGCTTCAAAAGCGGACGACATGGTATTTGCTGTGTACATTCCCCCACACGAACCAGCGCCCGGACACGAAAAACATTCCACCTCTTTTAATTCTGCTTCCGAAATTTTCCCTGCGCTAAATTGTCCGACGGCTTCGAATGCGCTGACGATATTTAGATCTCTTCCATCCTTCGGATGATGTCCGGGTTTGATCGTTCCGCCGTACACGAATATTGCCGGAATGTTCATCCGCGAAAACGCAATCATTGCTCCGGGCATATTCTTATCACACCCGCCGATTGCAATCACGCCATCCATACACTGAGCATTGCATGCAGTTTCAATTGAATCCGCAATGACTTCACGAGAAACAAGAGAAAACTTCATTCCTTCCGTTCCCATGGCAATACCATCGCTTGCGGTGATCGTTCCGAATGATTGCGGCATTCCTCCGGATTCTTTAATTCCTTTTTCAGCTACAACGGTGAGATCATTCAATCCCATATTGCACGGTGTGATCGTAGAAAATCCGTTTGCAACACCAATAATTGGTTTTGTAAAGTCATCATCGTTGAATCCGACAGCGCGCAGCATAGCGCGGTTCGGT
>JANXZD010000241.1 GCA_025355705.1 Bacteroidota bacterium
TTGAAGATGCCGCTGAAGCATTAGGAGCAACCTATAAAGGAACCTCGGCCGGTTCGTTTGGAGAGATGGGAGTATTCTCGTTCAACGGAAATAAGATCATCACGACGAGCGGTGGTGGGATGCTCGTATCACGTCAGAAGTACTATATCGATCGTGCGCGGCATCTTGCAACACAGGCGCGCGATCCGGCCCCGCATTATCAACACTCTGACATCGGTTATAATTACAGAATGAGCAATATTCTTGCGGCAATGGGGCGAGGCCAATTGGAGCATCTTGGAAATAAAATTGCTCGCCGGAAAGAGATCAATCAGTTCTATAAAAAAGCGTTGGTAAAAATTCCAGGGATTAGTTTTATGCCGATCGCATCGTATGGTGAACCAAATTATTGGCTCACGTGCATCACCATCGATCCAGAGCAGCAAGTAATCACCAATGAAGAATTGCGAGTTGCGCTGGAGAAAGAGAATATTGAATCCCGGCCGTTATGGAAACCGATGCATCTGCAGCCGGTGTTTCGCTCATGCCGGATCCGCGGCGGAGCCGTGACGGAAAAACTCTTTGCCCAAGGACTATGTCTGCCGAGCGGTTCAGGCATGACCGATGATGAACTGCATCGTGTGGCTGATGCGATTGTAGCAACAACGAAAAGATAACTATATCAACAATAGCGATAGAGACCACAGAAAAAAATAAAGATGGATCCGACCAGTAAGATGGATTCCATGTGTATAGTTGAATCGTTCGGAGAAAAATAATCAGATCAATGTGACCAAAGTGAATAGACCGGTACAAATAACGCTGATCTCATGGGTATTGCTATCCACAATCCTCACGGCACAGTCACAACTCCTGCCGCTCGACCATCAGGTAAACAATAAGCTTGGGTTGTCGCTGTATTCAATCGACCATCCAACACATACATCGATTCATCCGTTCGAGCTGCGGGATATTACTTCGGGAAAGAATATCGATTCATTGATCGGTGGAGAAGGGATCCTGCATTCACCCGATGAATCGTGGATCAATAGAAAATTATTCCATGAGCATCTTATCGATATTACCGGCGACGATTACAGGATCTATGGAGATATCACCGCTGATCTCCATCTTGGTAAAGATTTTCAGGATAACAGAAATACATTCGTCAATACCCGGGGGTTCATTTTTGGTGGATCGGTGAACGACGATTTCTCTTTCTATACGGAATTCTTTGAGAATCAGTCGATCTTTCCACGGTATCTCGATTCGTTCATTCGAAAAAATTCTGTTGTTCCGGGACAAGGTTTTGAACGATCATATGCAGCCAACATGTTCGATTATGCCTATTCCTCTGCGGTCATATCCTATCGTCCATCGCAATATATAAGTTTTCAAGGAGGGCACGGAAAGAATTTCATTGGAGATGGCTATCGGTCTTTGCTATTATCAGACGCATCATTCAATTATCCGTATGCGAAAATAACCGCCGATATTTGGAAATTAAAGTATATGATCCTGTGGACTGAATTCCAAGATATTTCATCCCTAAAGTATGAGGATAGATTCAGTTGGCCGAAAAAAAGCGGAGTTTTTCATTATCTCGACGTCCGATTAACAGACAGGTTCACGCTGGGATTTTTCGAAGGGATTATTTGGCTGCCCCAGGATTCTATTGTGAACCGCGGGATAGAGTGGAATTATTTAAATCCCATTATTTTCCTTCGCCCGGTAGAATTTTCGCTTGGTTCGCCCGATAATGTCGTCATGGGATTAAATGCCTCATACCGGATCTCAAATTCTACAGTAACGTATGGACAAATATTAATTGACGAGTTGACCATCAATGAATACTTTGCCAACAAAGGATATTGGGCAAATAAATATGGGATACAACTTGGTGTCAAATCCTTCAATGTGCTCGATGTGCCAGGACTGTTCATTCAGAATGAGATCAATCTTGCATCACCATATACCTATTCTCATAAAGATCCGTTGAAAAATTACGGTCATTATAATCAAAGTCTTGCCCATCCACTGGGGGCAAATTTTTATGAAGGGATTGGTATCGTTGAATATTCCAAGAATCGTTATGAATGCAGGCTCCAATTAAATTATTCAATATTTGGAGCTGATTCTTCATCACAGAACAGTGTGGGACAAAATATTTATCAAAGCTACGACCATCGGACAACAGATTATGGAAATTATATCGGACAAGGAATTAAAACCAATCTTCTCTATGCGGACATCAAAGTTGCATACGTCGTAAATCCGCTCACCAATCTCCGATTCGAGGCATCGTGCACATACCGCTCGTTAACATCCACCATCGAATCTTCGAAAACATTCTGGGTCAACATTGGAGTGCGAAGTTCATTCAGGAACCTCTATTACGATTTTTAGCAACACATCGCCGCCCATAGTGCAGTGAATACTTCTCATCCGTTTGATCCATCATGATGGTCAGTCATGAGCCGTGTCCGATAAAAAATTTCAATTATTACAATGTATTTCTTATATTCTACCAGACAATAACCTGATAATTAGACGGGAAAAAATTGAAAACAATACGCAGGATTTTCCAACGGATTATGATATTAAGAAACCGACATTTTTTATATGTCGATATTGTTATTTTTCTGGTTACGCCGGTGTTAGCACTGTATCTGCGTATCGATGATATTAATGCACTGCTGGAATATCAGTTTGAAATGAAAATTGTTGTTCTACTTTTCATGGCGAATAAATTGGTTCATTTTTATTTTGGCGGTATATACAATCGTATGTGGCAGCATGCCAGTATCGACGAACTTGCCAGATTAATAATCGTCGGGCTTTTAGTTACGGTGTCACAAACGGTTTTATATATTGGTATCACGAATTTATTTTTTCCGTTTCACAAAATCCCCCATTCCATACCAATTATTGACGGTATTTTAACAATTTTATTGGTCAGCGGCTTCCGGTTTTCCATCAGATTGTCTGAACGGTTCTATGACCGGTTAACAAACGGGAAACAACAAGGCAAACCGGTGTTGATCGTTGGAGCCGGTGATGCAGGAATTATGATTGCGGAAGAATTACAATCCAATCCCCAAATGGAACTCATGCCGGTTGGTTTTGTGGACGATGATACGGAAAAACATATGTTAAAGATCCGAGGTCTTACCGTCCTTGGAGACACAAAAGATATTCCGCACTTGGTCGATTCTCTTAATATTTCAGAAATCATTATTGCAATTCCAACGGCAACCGGTAAGGTGATCCGCGAAATCATTTCAATTTGTCAAACGACCGGCGCAAAAATAAAAACAATTCCGGGAATATATGAATTATTAAATGGTTCGGTGCGAGTCAGTAAACTGAGAGATGTGGCTATTGAAGATCTTCTGCAACGAAAAACTATTACGGCTGATATGTCAATGTTATTGGCGTTAATTAAAGGGAAAAAAGTTCTTGTTACCGGCGGCGGAGGTTCGATCGGCTCCGAACTCTGCCGGCAAATTTCACGGTATCAACCCGCTCAGCTTGTGATTGTTGGACATGGTGAGAACAGCATATTTACTATTGCCAACGAATTATCGGTGACATATCCCGATCTAAAGTTCAGCCCTGTTATTGCGGATATTCGCGAAGCACGAAGGGTCAACAAAATATTTGCTCGTTTCAAACCGGACATTGTCTATCACGCAGCTGCGCATAAACACGTTCCGTTAATGGAGTCAAACCCAAGTGAAGCCGTAGCAAATAACATTATTGGAACATATAATGTTGTGAAAGCGGCGCTCGATTTTGGCACCACAAAATTTGTTCAGATCTCTACGGATAAGGCAGTGAATCCGACGAATATTATGGGGGCAACAAAACGAGTTGCTGAACGGGTGATCCTTGATGCATCGTTAACCTCGGGGCGATCATTCGTTGCGGTGCGTTTTGGAAATGTTCTTGGATCACGGGGAAGCGTTGTTCCGACATTTCGCGAGCAGATAGCCCGCGGCGGTCCGGTGACGATCACTCATCCGGATGTTAAACGGTACTTTATGACCATTCCCGAAGCGGTTCAATTGGTATTATTTTCGTCGGTTATTGGTAAAGGTGGGGAACTTTTTGTTTTGGATATGGGTGAACCGGTAAAGATTGCAGATCTCGCGAAAGATCTTATCAGATTGTCCGGACATAAATCTCAAAAGGAAATTGAAATTATCTACACCGGTCTGCGTCCGGGTGAAAAACTATTTGAAGAGTTAGTGTTGTCGGGAGAGTGTTTTGATACAACGACACATCCTAAAATATTTGTTGTGAAAAATGAACCTGTTGGGAGCAAGAATAAATTCACCAAGCATGCTCCGGAACAATATTTGAAGAATATCTTACCTTCTATCGTGGAGGCGAAATTGCTGATCACAAAAGGGAATGAAGCCGATATTGGAAAATATCTCGAAAGGCATGTTGAAGGGTTTAAATACATTGGCGGAGTGGAAGCAATATAGCGCTTTGGTATTTTTCTCAATTGTATCTTCTCAATTGTTCATGTGGTTCATGCCGGGGTAGCTATTGCTCTTTAGTTTAGTATAGATTTGTTATTACGGTGTGATACAATGTGACTTTATTTTTTTTGCC
>JANXZD010000246.1 GCA_025355705.1 Bacteroidota bacterium
CAGGAAAAACACTTGAATTGAATGTAAAGATGGCTGAATCAGTTCTCTCTCTTGGTCAGGAAGTTGTCATCATTGGTGAAAAAAGATTGTTTGATGTTGAAGAAACATCAAGTAAACGAACGATCAAGACTGAAGATATAACTGTTGCTGCAGTGACCAATGTGAAAGACGTTGTTGGATTGCAAACGGGTGTTGTTCAATCGGATAATGAGATCCACATACGCGGAAGCCGCGGTTATGAAAATGCATATTTAGTAGACGGTGTTTCTGTACAGGACGTGCTCGGCGGTTCCGGTTTTGGATTGCAGATCAGTCCTGAAGCGATCCAAGAAATGGAAGTTATCACCGGTGGATATAATGCTGAATATGGGCAGGCAACATCCGGCGTTGTGAATATCACTACGAAAGAGGGAAGTGATAGATACAATGGAGGAGTTTCATATAAAACTGATCGCGTTGTCGGTGTGAATTCAAGGCACTTCTTCAACTCCGATCAGGTAGAAGGAAATATCAGCGGACCTTTGCCTGTGGTAAATTGGATCCTTCCCGGAACGGTAAGTTTTTTTGCAAACATCTCTGCCAATGTAACCGATGGTTATACACGATGGAGTGAACGGATCATTAAAGGTGTTCCCACTGGACAGTATAATAAGTATATTCCTGATCAACTGATCTCTACAATTTTTCATGGTTCTGATTATGCGCTTCGATTGGCAAACAGTTTTTCGGTCTCAAGTAAAGTTACATGGAAACCTTCGCCTACATATAAAATATCGTTTGCATTCAATCAATCTGTTTCAATCGACCAAAATTCTGCTACGGTAAAAACATCACTTGAACGAGAGGAACCACAACCGGGATATCAATATGAATATCAGAATATCCTGGACAGTGCCAATACATTCACTCAGATCAATATCCAACACACATTATCATTGACCCATACCATCTCACCGCAGGCATTTTTTGATCTCCGCGTCAGCCGATATACTGCCCACGTTCGAGGAGATGCCAATGGAAAAGGGTATCAATACTACAATGAACCGCGCGATATTGTAACATTGCCGATTGAATACTATTATCCTGACACGAACCGTATAGGCGTAATTCCGGGTGATGGGTTTTATGATCTTGGCGGACCGTTTAGTTGGCGTGATCACTTTATTGATGATTACACCATAAAATTTGATTTTACAAATCACTTTACAGAAAAAAATAAATTCAAGACCGGAATTGAAATGAAATTCCAGGAATTGCAGATGATCGATATTTCACAGCCGTGGATAAAACCGCTTGGCTTGAATAACGACATCTATAAAGTGAATCCTGCCTCAGGTGCTTTATATGCTCAGGATAATATTGCGATCAGCGGAATGGTATTAAATTTTGGTCTACGGTTCGATTATTGGTTCCCCGGAAAATTCGTTGACGATGCGATCAACAACCCAAATGTTGCAATGGCGTCGGATGATATTCGAGATCAATACCATTCGCAGACTTCAATACTTTTTGGACGTCGTTGGAAAGGAAGAATTAGTCCGCGTCTTGGTATTTCACATCCTGTTTCGGATAACCAGACATTGTTCTTCTCGTACGGACATTTTTCAAAACTTCCGAGACCGACATACGTGTATTCTAAATTGACCGAAAGCAGTGCTCGTTCTTCCGTTCAAACCATTGGCAATCCGAATTTGAACCCAGAAACTACAGTTGCGTATGAACTTGGTTTGCGGAATCAGATCACGGAAAATGATGTATTAACGCTGACGGCATATTACAAAGATATCTTTGACTATATCACTGCACGAAGTGTTCGTACCACCAATCCACGTTTTCGAGGGACATACACAACCTATGTCAATTCTGATTATGCACGCACACGCGGTTTTGAATTTGATTATACACATCGATTCTCTAATCAATTTCGAACAACAGTTGCCGGATCATATTCAATTGCAACAGGGAAAAGCTCATCTGCAACCGAGGCGTTATTCAATCTTACTACCGGCAGTGGTGATGCAACGATCAAAGAAAATTTTGTATCGTGGGACCG
>JANXZD010000252.1 GCA_025355705.1 Bacteroidota bacterium
CCGGTGTATCGACTCAGGAATTTATGCATCCCTCTGAGTATACTTTGTTGCAAAACTTTCCGAACCCGTTCAATCCATCAACTGAGATTGAATTCACGATCCCGAATGAGCAGCATGTGA
Organism: Bacteroidota bacterium; assembly: GCA_025355705.1. Lineage (GTDB taxonomy): Bacteria > Bacteroidota > Ignavibacteria > UBA10030 > UBA8401 > UBA8401. The sequence continues at coordinate 121 of JANXZD010000252.1, forward strand.
CGCTTATGGTATACAATGTGATGGGACAAGAAATCGCAACGCTTGTCAATGAACAGCTGCGGCAGGGGCGATACAAAAAAGCGTTTAATGCATCAACCCTGTCATCCGGTACATATTTCTATAAACTTCAGGCAGGAAATTTTTTACAAGTGAAAAAAATGACCGTACTGAAATGATCACTTGCCCTCTTCAGAGGCGTCTTTTTTCAATAGGAACGACAACGGGAATATCCAAAATGGCGAATGCAAATCCAAAAGAGATCAAAATGGCTTCCGGACGTGGAAGAGCACAACTACACAGCAGCTGAATCTTATCTGACGCTTCTTTTTAATGAGAGAGACGTTGCTCAAATGATCATCCGATTGAAGAGTGCGGTTATTGTGCAATTCAAAGCCAAAGATATTTTTATGGCTTCTCAACGTTCGTTACTTGGAATAAGTAATTCTCGTGTCGAGAATGACAGAAAAAAAATTCGTAAGGGGAAAGAGCTTTCTCCGTTACTTCTCGTTCGAGATGAAGCACATGGAAACGTTGTGATTGCCGATGGCTATCACAGGCTGTGTGCTATCTATGGGTTCAACGAAGATATTTGGATCAAATGCAAGATCATCTAATTGCATGACACTCATACATAGAGAATTCTAATCAATTTTGTTATGGATTTGCTATAAAAATGACCGATACTAGATATAAGGTCAAAAGTGATATAGGTCATCGTGGTAGCATTACCAGTTTTATAGATTACAAACAGAAATTAAACAACAGAGACAATCATGGGCACATCAAAAATAGTAATGCTTTCCGGAGTCTACCTGATCTTAGGTATGTATACGGTCAGCTTTACAACAGCCGATAGAAATAATAGTTCTATCGCTGAATCCGTGGCCAACTCCATTCAAGCCGAACAGTTCGCCCGCACAGGAATTTCATTGGCGATGAATAAGATGGGTGCATCGGCTGCAACCTCTTCTTATGCAGATCAAAATGTTTCTGTTATGAACGGTTCAGTTGTCTACTCAGCCTCGCAAACAGGTTTACCATCATCACAATCACAAGTAACATCAATAGGAACATTCTCAGGAAAAACAGTCACGATCAAAGCGGTATTCAGCTACGACCGCAATCGCTGGAGAGTTATTCGAATGTATGTTCCGCCCGTAGTATAATTTTTTTCTACAACTACTAATCTGCGATCAATATCTAAAAATCCTTACAAGCGATTGAATTTGTCTATTCAACAGTGTATCTTCATCATACTGATAAAATCTTCAATCCTTTTTAACGGAAGTTGTAAACACTTCTTTGCAAAATGTAAACAAAGTGCTAACCTTTATTACCAATCAAAAAAAGATGGCAACAAGCATAAAAACAATAAATTTTTTGGATTCACACAGTGAGGAGTTCAAAAAAGTTATTGTTCGTTTTGTTGATAAAAAGCTTTTATGTTAAAGAACGATAATGTTTGCCATTGTTGACATAGAAACCACCGGGGGCACTCTTGAGAAAAGTAAGATCATCGAGATTGCTATCATCATTCACGACGGCAAAAAAGTGGTGAAACGTTTCTCATCGCTGGTCGATCCGTTCTGCAGTATCCCGTACTTTATTACTCAGCACACCGGTATCACCGATGAAATGGTCAGTGATGCACCTCCATTTCACAAGATTGCAAAAGAAATCATCGAACTTACCGAAGGAGCAGTGTTCGTGGCACATAATGTAAAGTTTGATTATGGCTTTGTAAAAGCCGCATTCAAGAATTTGGGATACAGCTATCAGAGAAAAACATTATGCACAGTCAGGCTTAGCCGAAGCACGTTTCCAGGATTGCCTTCCTACAGCTTAGGGAACCTCTGCGATAGTTTGGGTATAAAAATAAAGAACAGGCATAGAGCGTTGGGTGATGCCGAAGCGACAGCAATTCTTTTCAGTAAAATCCTTGAGGACAACGATACAGTTTTATCAGCCGACGGCTTACCCTCTGAAATAAAAAAATCGTTATTACCACCGCTCTTAAATGCATCTGCTTTTGAGAATATCCCGTATGAAACAACTGGTGTCTATTATTTTTATGATCAATCGGGTAACGTCATTTATGTCGGTAAAAG
>JANXZD010000253.1 GCA_025355705.1 Bacteroidota bacterium
CATTTAATAAGAATTCAACTTTTTACTTCTTGATTTTGCAAAATTTTGAGGTCAAAAGTTCTTCTTTTCCTCTGTAAACCTTCTAAACTCTCTGTGGCACCATTGTTGAAGGATATATACTCAATATATTATAATTGGAGGAATGTATGATTTCCGGAACGGTTATCATCGCCGCAGAAATTTGTAAAGGATGCGAACTTTGTATCGCATCGTGTCCGCAAGAAAGTTTAGGTCTCTCTACTTCGATCAACCGCAACGGTTATCGGTATGCAACGCTGTTAAAAAATAATTGCACAGGCTGTGTCAACTGTGCTCTTGTTTGTCCGGATTCTGCAATCACAGTGTATCGTGAAATAAAATCCGCAAAGCGTTCATCACAATCATCGCAACCTGCCGCAACGCAGGCCGCATAACAATATTAGGGAGAGAGTATGTCAACAATTCAGCACGACGAACATCCAAAGTTGATGAAAGGAAATGAAGCGCTTGCAGAAGCATCGCTTCGCGCCGGACTTCAAGCATACTTTGGATATCCGATAACACCACAATCAGAAATTTTAGAATATCTAACAGAACAAGCTCCGAAGCATAAAGATGTTGTTATTCTGCAAGCCGAAAGCGAAATCGCATCCATTAATATGGTGTATGGCGCGGCAGGAGCCGGTGCACGAACAATGACAACATCATCAAGTCCCGGAATTAGTTTGATGCAGGAAGGAATTTCTTACATCGCTGCATCCGAACTTCCATGCCTGATCGCAAATGTTCAGCGCGGCGGTCCAGGGTTAGGAACGATTCAACCTGCGCAGGGAGATTATTTTCAGGCAACCAAAGGCGGAGGTCATGGCGATTATCATTTGATCGTTCTTGCTCCTTCATCCGTTCAAGAAATGGCGGACTTTGTCTTTGAAGGATTTCGTCTAGCGGAAGAGTATAGAATGCCCGCAATGATCTTGACGGACGGTGCGCTTGGACAAATGATGGAAAAAGTATGTCTTCCGAAATATGGCTCGCTTCCCAAAAAAGAGGCCAATTGGACGACTACCGGGAAACTGGAATCGCGTGAACGAAATTTTATCACCTCGCTTCACATGGAATCGGAAAAGATGGAGTTGGTTAACCTTCATCTTCAGGATAAATATCGAAAATTGAAACAAGAAGTACGGTGTGAACTGATCAATACAAAAGATGCGGATATTCTATTGGTTGCGTACGGTCTTAGTGCCAGAATTTGCGGCAAGGCAATGGAGATCGCCCGCGGAAAAGGGATCAATGTCGGTGTGATCCGTCCGATCACACTGTATCCATTTCCGTATGAGATCATTGCATCGTTTGCAGATTCGATGAGAATGTTCCTGACGGTTGAAATGAATGCAGGACAAATGGTAGAAGATGTGCGGTTAGCAGTGAATGGAAAATCATCCGTCTATTTCAAAGGAAGAATGGGTGGAATGATCCCAACACCGGAAGAAATAATTTTAGAGATTGAAGCATTGGCAGAAAAACAACGTACGATGGGTCAATCAGCGGGGTATCTATGAGCACAACAGTGAATGAAACGATGGAAATCGTTTACGAAAAACCGAAAACACTTACGGAAAGTCCAACGCACTATTGTCCCGGCTGTGGTCACGGTGTCGTGCATCGTGTGTTGATGGAAGTGATCGATGAAATGGGAATTGGAGAACAGACTGTGGGAATTGCTCCGGTCGGATGTTCGGTCTTTGCCTACAACTATATGAATGTTGATATGCAGGGAGCGGCGCACGGCAGAGCAAGCGCAGTTGCAACCGGCGTACGAAGAGTTCTTCCCGATAAATATGTTTTTTCATATCAAGGAGACGGCGATCTTGCAGCGATCGGAACGGGAGAAACAATTCACACGGTCAATCGCGGCGAGAATATTTTAATGGTGTTTGTAAACAACGGAATCTACGGAATGACCGGCGGACAAATGGCTCCGACTTCGCTCTGCGGAATGGTAACATCGACAACGCCGTACGGAAGAGATGCAAGTTTCATCGGTCATCCGCTGAAGATCACTGAGATGATCGCACAGTTGCCCGGTGCATATTATGTAGCGCGTCATGCTGTTCATACACCGGCGGCGGTTCGTAAATTAAAAAAAGCATTCAAGGCTTCTTTTGAATTCCAAAAAGAAAAAAAAGGAACGTGCTTCATTGAAGTTGTGACTAATTGTCCATCGGGATGGAAAAAGACACCGTTGGAAGCAAATGAGTGGATGGAAAAAAATATGTTCCCATATTATCCGCTCGGAGATATCAAAGTACCGGCTGCAATGAAATAATGAAAGAGCATAACTTCTTATGCAGCTGAAAGTAAAGAGAAGTTATATTCGCGCAACAACAGTAGTTACTAAGGAGCATCAATATGTATCAAGCACAAGAAATTATTATTGCAGGATTTGGCGGACAGGGTGTTCTTTCCATGGGACAAATTATCTCCTATTCTGCAATGAAAGAAGGAAAAGAAGTAAGCTGGATGCCGGCGTACGGACCGGAGATGCGCGGCGGAACGGCGAATTGTATCGTGATCGTTTCACCGAAAAAAGTCAGTTCACCGATCGTGACAACGTTTGATTCTGCCATCATTCTCAATCAGCCATCGCTTGATAAATTTGATTCGAAAGTGAAACCGGGCGGATTGTTGGTCTGTGAACAATCGACGATCATCACCCCAAGTGTCCGAACTGATATTGAGATTTTGATGATACCCGCAGTTGAGCAAGCCGTGAAAATGGGGAAACGACAGATCGCAAACATGATCATTCTAGGAGCATTCTTAGAGCGCAGACCGGTGGTGACCATCTCGAACGTATTGCTGGCGTTGAAAGAAGTACTTCCTGAACGACATCATCATCTTATTCCATTAAACGAAGAAGCCCTTCAAATAGGGCAACATTTTGCTTCTGAACATTTGCAATCAGTGTAAAGTATAAGAGAGGAGCATATTACCATGTCAGATTTTAATTTTCGGTGCGAGCATGAATGTAGAAATACGTGTGCCGCATTGACACGTGCGCTTCAATTGGAATCATCACTCGTCCGGCTTTCGGAAGAGATCCTCAATGAATGTGAGGATGAGAATATCAAAGGGTTCCTTTCCGACCTTGCAGAGAATAGCAGCGAGCAAGTAACTTCCATTATGAAAAAATTGAATGAAGTCCGTGCGCGTATGCAGATCAACAATAATATGAATGATATGTTCAATTAAACGATCATAGTCTCTCAATACAGTTTGTAATAAAAAAAGTCTCACATTTCTGTGGGACTTTTTTTATTATAAGATGAGAACTAATAACGGTTCTCCTTCGTTATTAAAGAAAAGGAGATTACATGCTATGGAAAAGGTCGTTAAAACAGAAGCAGAATGGAAAAAATTATTAACACCGGAACAATATCATATAACACGTGAACACGGAACCGAGCGGGCATTTTGCGGAGTGTTCTATGATCACAAAAAGCCGGGGTATTATTCTTGTGTCTGTTGTGGGCTCGAATTATTTTCCGCCGATGCAAAGTTCGACAGCGGAACCGGGTGGCCGAGTTTCTTTCAACCGGTCAGTACGGAAAATATTATCGAACATGCTGACAGTAGTTATGGAATGAAGCGGGTTGAGATTTTATGCACGCGATGCGATGCACATCTCGGTCACGTTTTTGATGATGGACCTCGACCGACAGGATTACGATACTGTTTGAATTCTGAATCGTTGGTCTTCACGGAAAAATAAGGATCTGCCGCAGCTGGGGATAACTTCTAGGGGTG
>JANXZD010000255.1 GCA_025355705.1 Bacteroidota bacterium
TGAAAATATTCAAATAGATCTTTGAATCGATCGCTCTTCGAAGTGCACCGACACCGGAATTGAGAAGAAACACTCCGATCCAGACGGCAAGCGGAAAGAAGAATTGTGCGCTTTCTTGGTTTACTGCCTTATCGATAAAAGCATCAATGACCTTTCCAAATACGGTCGGCTCAATGATCCATGCAACATTTTCGATAACAACTAATGAAAGTGCAAATAGAATAGATTTAAAATATTTTCGAAAGAGTTTGGCTAGGGGCATTACTGTTGAAGTGAATAAATAATTTTTCCGCCTAATATTGTCATTTCCACTTTTGTGGATTCAATCTTCACGGGGTCAATCGCTAAAATATCATCAGATAAGACTACGAAATCCGCAAGTTTACCGATGGAGATACTTCCTTTTTCTTTTTCTTCGAATGCTGCAAACGCATTATTGATCGTATAGCATTCGATCGCTTCTTTCACGGAAATTTTTTGTTCCGGATACCAGCCGTTCGGATTTGCACCGTCAATGGTTCTGCGTGTTACGGCAGCATAAATTCCAAGCAGTGGATTTATTGGAGCAACAGTCCAGTCACTTCCGAAACACATTTTTACTCCGCTGTCAAGAAATATTCTAAAAGCATACGTTGTTTTGCATCGTTCATCGCCGATCCGTTTGACCGCCCAGCGTCCATCATCAATTGCATGATACGGCTGAACAGATGCAATCACTCCAAGTGCGGCAAATCGTTTGAAATCAGTCGGATGAATATGCTGTGCATGTTCAATCCTGAATCGACGATCCCATTTTGGATTTTTTGCCGCAATTCGTTCAAACATATCCAGCATCAAACCATTTGCGCTGTCGCCAATTGCGTGGATGCAAATCTGCAGCCGAGCACTGTCCGCTTTTTGCGACCATCGTTCCAATCGTCCATCAGCCACACCATCACTGGCAAGTCCGTAGGTATCTTCATTCAAGAATTTTTGAGAAAACAATGCAGTCGATGAACCGAGTGAACCATCGGCAAATCCTTTTAACGAACCCAGCGTGATCATCCCGTCACCAAACCCTGCCTGCACACTTGCATCAGCAAGTGATTTCCAATTTGAGATGTACTCTCTACAATACATCCGTGCGGTCAACTCTCCACGCCGCTGCAGTTCACGATACGTAAGAATATCTCTTGATCCTTCATAATGCGCCATATCTTGGATGGATGTAAGACCGAATTTTCTTGCTTCAGCAAAGCCAAGCCGCGCCGCGTTCAGCATATCATCATCGGAGGGCGACGGAATGAATTTATAAATTGGAGACATTGCTTCATCCTTCAACAAACCTGTCGGTTCTCCCGTTTTTGCATCGCGAACAATTGTACCACCGACAGGATCAGGAGTATCTTTCGTAATTCCGACAAGTTTCAACACAAGACTGTTTACCAATGCCATGTGTCCGTCGTAGCGATTGACAAACACCGGAGTGTTCGGTGTATATCGGTCAATCATTTCTTTTGTTGGAAGATTTTCGCTTTTCCATAGATCGTGATCCCAATCGCCGCCGGTGATCCATTTCGTCGGCCGTTCTTCCGCTCTTTTCTTTATGATAAGAGCAAATTCGTTCTCATCTTTTGCTGTACGAAGATCGACGCTTTGTAATTGGAATCCGCCGCTCATAAAATGCGTATGATTGTCGATAAATCCGGGAAGCATTCGCTTCTTTTTCAGATCGATCACTTTAGTGGATGAACCGATAAATTTTTTCACATCATTTGACAATCCAACCGCGGCGATTCTTCCATTAATAACAGCAACTGCTTCGGCTTCAGGTTTTGAACTGTCAACAGTCCAGATTTTTCCATTCACAAAAACAATCTCCGCAGATTGTTGAGCGAACAAAATAAATGGGAAGAAGAAAAATAGAAATGATTTTTTCATGTGAATAAATTGATAATCTGAATGAATGAGGTGATTTACGAATTCTGCTTATACAGATTTTCTGCACCGGAGCAATTAGATTCCTCGCTACGCTCGGAATAATACTGATTAACTATTACAGAAAAACTCAAACTTCAAATCTCGAAACTTTTAATGTTCACCTTTTATCGTTCTGGACATCAGGGCTTCAGTTGCCTGATGAGGTTCTTTCCCCTCAAACATAATGTTATAGACTTCCGAGAAGATCGCCATTTCTGTATGATGTTTTTTTGCAAGATCGACCGCTGAACGGCACGTTGCAACACCTTCAGCAACCATTACCATTTCTCCAAGAATTGCATCGAGTTTTCGTCCACGCCCAAGTTGTTCCCCAACATGGCGGTTGCGGCTGTGCTTGCTCATACACGTTACAATAAGGTCGCCGATTCCCGATAGACCGGAAAATGTTCTCGGCAGTGCACCCATTTTATCTCCCAGTCGTGTCATCTCTGCAATTCCGCGAGTGATAATGGCAGCTTTTGTATTGTCGCCGAATCCTGCACCATCAACCACGCCGGCACCAATTGCAATCACATTCTTTAATGCACCGCCAAGTTCAACACCGCGTATATCATCAGAAACATACACGCGAAAGTACGGAGTATTGAAGGTGTGCGCCACGATCTTCGCCGTTCGAGTACTAAATGATGAAGAAACGACTGCTGTCGGAATTTTTTTTACCACTTCTTCCGCATGACTTGGTCCGGAAAGAATCGCGATATTAGATTTTTTTTCGTGTTCGAGAATATCAAGCATCACTTCGGACATTGTCATCAATGTTTTATTTTCAATACCTTTGGCAACATTAACAATGATCGTTTTTTTTAGATCAATGTGAGCGATATCTTTTAGGATGTTTCGAAGAAATTGCGAAGGGACAGCCGTAACGATCAGATCTTTTTTTGACGCCGCTTCTTCAACATCGTGGGTGATTTTTAGATGTGCGGGAAGAGTAATGCCGGGAAGATAATCTTTATTTGTCCGTCCATCGCGCATCTCTTCAATTTGGTCAGCACGATAACTCCACAAAGTAACGTCGCGAAAATTTTCGCAGAGAACTATGGCAAGCGTCGTTCCCCAGCTTCCGGCTCCTAGAACTGAAATGCGCATGATGAAACCTTTAGACGTGGGCAAAAAAATTACCGGTGCGAACCTTTGAAGTGAGTCAATTTATTTTCGGTTCCTGCCAGTAATCGTTTGATGTTTTCACGATGTGTGTATGTAATGAGCATTGAAACAGCAATGGCAAAGTAGACCAATGTGTGATATCCGGGAATATCAACATGGAAAAAATTCTCGCGAATGAACATTGACATTGGTATCGCCATTGCAGCAAGAATTGAACCGAGCGATACATATCTCCACAGTAAAAAAACGATCGTGAAAACACCGATGGACACAGCAAATTCAACCGGTGCTAAACCAAGGATCATTCCGGCACCCGTTGCTACACCTTTGCCCCCTTTAAAACCGGCGAACAGTGTCCAAATATGTCCGAGCACAGCAACTATTCCGCAGATGATCTGAACGACGGTAAAATCCTGGAATGGTGTTGCGTTATTGAATGGAAGAGGATTTGGATTCCAAAAAATTTGGGGAACGTAGTATGTCGCAACAACTCCCTTGAACAGATCAAACAAAATCACTGCTACACCAATCTTCCATCCAAGCATTCGCAGTACATTTGTACCGCCGGCATTGCCACTACCAAAATTACGAATGTCACCGGCACTGGCAAGTTTCACTGCAATGATACTTGTTGGGATGGAACCGATCACATAACTGATCAGTAAAACTGCGATAAAATTTTCCATTGTAATCCCCTATGACGAAAAGAGAAAAATAAGCTGTTATGGCAAAATAGTGAAATCAAACGATTAGAAGCAAGGACGGTGACACTATTTTATTTATGGAATAAAGCGTTTCAATAATAACTCAGCTAATAATAGATCATCCGGCGTGGTAATTTTAATATTCTCATAACTTCCTTCAACGATAATCGGTAAAATTCCTATCTGTTCCGCTAAAAATGAGTCATCGGTAGCAGTGATGTTCATTTTTTCAGCATGTGCATACGCATCGATCAGAATCTGACGTTGGAATGTCTGAGGCGTTTGAACACTCCACAGTGATGATCGATTCAACGTTTTTTCTACCCGCCCATCGGTCGATGCCTGCTTCATCGTATCTTTAACACGAACTGCAACGATCGATGCACCAAAATATTTCGCTGTTTCTATCGATTGGCTGATCTCTTTTTTGTGAACAAATGGACGAACCGCATCGTGGACTACAACGATCTCTGCCTTTAGATCAATATACCGCAACGCATTTGCAACAGAATCTTGTCGGCGCTGTCCTCCTTCGATTGGAGGTTTCAGTTTAGACAATGAATATTTTTGTTTGATCTCTTCAATGATCATAAACGATGACCGCTGCGTTGCAACGATAATCTCAGTCACGTCGTCACACTGTTCAAACCGTTCTAGCGTATGAACCAGTATGGGCTTATCGTCCATTAGCAAGAATTGTTTGCCGATGGTTGCTCCCATCCGCTCTCCAAATCCTGCCGCCGGAATGATGACGCTGGTTATCATGCTATTCTTTCACGACCTTCGGTTTACCAAAATATTCGATCACAAAACTAAAGCGAGGGAACAATTTTGGAAGTCGCATTACGCTCAGGATCATAACGCCGATTGATAATCGATCGACCCATGACGACGTAGGCCAGCCGAGATGAATCGTGATCTTCTTATGTGGAAGTTCATAATCAAGTGCATATAAAATTTCAGTAATGCCATGGTAAATGGATTGACTCTGGCTGGCAAATCGGAAGTGATTCTTCGCCACTTTTTCCGGAATTCCCGCCCGCGGGTGGTATAAACTAATGAATGCCGAAGAAGAATCATCAACACTGGGTGCGTTCTCATTCGGACGGCGGAAATAGATATGAAGATTCTCCACTTCGGATTCCACGAGATAGAAAATCATATTCAAGGGCTGATCGGTCTGTGCAATCTCTTTTATTTCCGGGGCACGTTTCTTTGCAACACGAATTCCAATAAATAAAAAAATCGCAGTAACAGAACTCCACATGAGCGTTCCATACGGTTTATGGTATCCGAGATAGAGAAAACAAGAAAACATTATTGCAAATAGTCCAAATGTTCCTGCGCGGTGTGTATTAAATGCAAGAACATCTTTAGTCCCCTTTGAATACCGATAGATGAGCAAACTTCCAAGATTGATGGAAAAACTTGCTAACAAACCGATGGCGTACATTTCCGCCAACAGCATTTGGTTGCCACCGGTGATAAAAACAATAAGCGTATAAAATATTGCATTGCCAATGTGAATACGATAAAGAGACTGACGGTTGTTTGTTTTGATAAGCCAATGAAATCCGTATCGGTGTGCAACACGTTCCATTAGTTCACTTGTAGCAACATACGCTGTGTTCACCGCCATCATCAATAACACGCTTGCAAGGATACCGACAATATAGCCAAATGGAACACCGCCGACCATCTTCGCAAACTGTGTAATAAGATCGGTCTCATGCTTGCCAACATTTATGTTAGACGAGAGAACCACCGCTGCCAATAACGGTGTAAAAATTCCGGTGGTCAATGCCAGGAAAATATAAGCATGTTTTACATCTTTCCACGATTTAACAAGTCCCGCTGTTTGAACAACTGATTCAATCCCCGAATATGCAAGGATACAACTTGAAACACCTACGATTACAAAAAAATACGCATTGAACCAATTCCCATCATTCATCCCAATAGCAACATTCGAAAAACTTTTACCGATCGTGTGTAAACTATCAGCGGTCATGTGGAACATTCCGGCCGTTACGAGATTGATCAGAATAATTGCCGCGATTATAAAGATGACATAAGTGAACTTGGCGTTCTCTTTAATCCCAATGATATTCAACCCGGCAACGAACCAAATAATGCCAGCTTGCATCACAAATTTTCCAGTTTCTGAAACGTGAAAGAACGACAGACCATTCTCCACCGCACTTACCGTTGAAAGACTTGCTGTCAACACATAATCCACAATGATAGAAGCAACAGCTATAAATGAAACAGTCGGTCCCAGCACAAGGTATGAAAACGAATACACTCCTCCGCCTTTAATACCATGAAATTCTAATATCTCAGCGATCTCTGTCATTCTCATCGACAGAAATCGAATGAGAATTGAGGTCAGAATGATGAATAGGATCGCATTTGTTCCGATCACACGAAAGGCTTCGCTGGGCGCATAAAATATTGATGTCAATTCATCCATGAGGGTAATGATCGCTACCGAAAGCCAGGTTAGCCACCATCGTCCTTTTGAAAAATATGACAACAGATTTTTGCGCGTCATCAAATAACCGAACGCACTGATCAAAGCAAGATTGATCGCTGTTGTGATAAAGAACTGTTTGGTAAGAAAGTGTTCTATCATTTTTTAGAGAATAAGCATCGCGTCGCCGTAACTGTAGAACCGGTAACCCTTTTTAATGGCATGTTTGTAGGCGCGCATCGTTAATTCGTGTCCGGCAAATGCTGCGACAAGCATCAGTAATGTTGATTCCGGCATATGAAAATTGGTGATCAATCGGTCTGCAATCTTAAAATCATATGGCGGGAAGATGAATTTATCCGTCCAGCCTTTCAACGGTTTAAGGTGTCCATCTGTTGTTACACTGGATTCTACTGCGCGCATTGCACTGGTTCCGACAACGCATACTTTTTTTCGAGCATCGATCGATTTATTCACGAGCTTCACCGTCGGATCATCAACTTGGAAAAACTCTGAATCCATTTTGTGTTTTGTGAGATCTTCAACTTCTACTGCACGAAATGTTCCCAAACCAATATGAAGAATGACCGGCGCGAAACTGACCCCATTCTTCTCCATTTTTTTCTGTAATTGTTTTGAGAAATGAAGTCCGGCAGTCGGAGCTGCAACAGCACCAACCTTATCGGCAAAGATCGTTTGATAGGTATCTTTGTCTTTCGGAGTCGGTTCTCGTTTTATATAATTCGGGAGCGGTGTCAGCCCGATCTTATCGATCACTTTGAAGAAATCTCCCGAGTAATTGAACCGGACTGTCCTTCCGCGGGACGTCGTATTGTCGATCACCTCACACCAAAGGTTTCCGTTGTCAAAATAGATCTTGTTGCCGATCCGCACTTTTCGAGCCGGATCAACGATCACATCCCAGATATTATCCTCAACATTCAACTGACGAAGAAGAAATACTTCGATCTTTGCATTTGTTTTTTCTTTTTTCCCGATGAGGCGCGCTTGAAATACTTTTGTCTCATTCACGATCATCGTATCGCCTTTGTCAAAATATTCGGCAACATCATAAAAGTGGCGATCTTCGAATGTTTCATCAGCACGGTTGATCACAAGCAGGCGTGAATGATCACGCGGATTTGCCGGATGTTTTGCGATAAGATTACGCGGAACCGGATATTTGTAATCGGAAAGTTTCATAATTCACTGTTCCTTTCGGGGACTTTGCCCTCTGTGGTAAAAAGTGCACACCTGCCTGCGCCAACGATGTCCCTTCGGAACCGGCAGGCATTACTGCATTGATATTAATTTGTTGATTTATTTTTTAGCACTGCCATAAAAAAGGAAGCGCCGATATTCTTTGTAAATGTATTTTCTTTGTCAGTCATACGTTCTGGATGCCATTGCACCAGTAGTAAGAACGATCTATTAATTTTATCTTTCCACTCAAGCGATTCTATAACACCATCCGGTGAACGGCCGGAGACCATCAGATCTTCTGCTACGTTCAACACCGATTGGTGATGATACGAATTGATCTCTCCCGATTCTTTCCCGGTAATCGTTGACATTAACGAATCTTTTTCCACAACAATTGAATGACGGGATTCTTTCATACTATTCTTGGTTTCATGATTTGCGAAACCTGCCGACTGAAGATCAGCGACTAAAGAACCACCAAGAAAAACATTTGTCACTTGCAGTCCGCGGCAAATTCCAAGAATCGGTTTCTTTTCTTTCATCGCCCGATCTAATAATTGGAACTCAAAATCATCTCTTCGTCTATCGCTTTGTTGAACAAGATCGACCGGCGATGCTTTAGAAAGAAATGGATCGACATCTTCCCCACCAGTAAGGATAAGACCGTCATATTCTTTAAGCGAAGAAATCCCGCTTTTATATCCAACAACCGTCAATTGAGCATTCGGAGCAAACATTTGCAGCCAATCCAGGTATTTTTTTTGCTTTTCTTCATTCCCACTATCACTTACTGCAATGTTCATGAACTCAGTCCGCTCAATAAATATTTTTTCCACTGTTCAGCCTGATGAACGACAACATCCATCGTTAGAACAACAATCGGAAGCTGGGTCAATATCGTATCAAATTGTTTCAACCGAACAGCATCTTTCTCTGTTGTAATAATGAAATCAGCTTTATGCGTAATGAATGAACGAATGACCTCTTCAACATTATCGTGTGTAAATTTATGATGATCCGGAAAATTGTAATATTGTTTAACCCTCACGCCGCACAATTCAAGACTTTGTTGAAAACTCTTTGGTCTCGCAATTCCACAAAAAGCAATAGCCGTGTGATTCTCCAACATCTCCAAGGACTGCTTTACACCCCCAAATAGATGGCTAATTCCCGTTGGTCGAAACGAGCTTGAAAACTTATTTACGATCGAATCAAACTGCCTCTGTTCCAACAATGGCAGTGCTTCGTTCACATCATGAGCTTTCGTCACAACGATAGCATCTACTCGTTTGAAACTTGAAATTAACTCTCTGCGATAGCCCGCAGGAAGCAGCGATGTTTCAAACGGCGAATGGTGAGCATCGATCAATACAATATCTTTTGTCCGCTTGATGTAGCGATGCTGGAAGCCATCATCAAGAACGATCACATTTGCACCAAATTCTTCAATGGCATTTTTTGCACCCCGAGCACGATCTTCATCTACAATCACAATAACACTGCGCAATTGTCTTGCAAGCAGTAACGGTTCATCTCCAGCTGAATCCACATCTGCCAAAATATTTTTTCCATTACTAACGATAACTGTTCCACTCGTCCTTCGCCCATACCCTCTGCTAATGATGGCAACATTTTTTCCTGATTCAAGAAGAATCGCTGCAACACTTTTCACGATTGGTGTTTTCCCGGTTCCACCGGCAGTAATATTCCCGACAGAAATAACCGGAACACCAACATCAACCGACTGAAATATTCCTATATCAAAGAACCAATTGCGAAGCATCGTTACTACGCCATACAACGGCACCAACGGCATGAATAACGAATGAGGTTTCACACCTGTCCGCCATTTCCGCGGGATAGTTCCATCGCCTCTTCTGTCAACTTCATCATTACATTCTGCATTTTCAATTTGAACTCATCCAAGGATTCGTTGTTCAATTCTTTCGGAACAATGATCGGCTCGCTGTACTTTGCAACAACCGAAGAAAACGGCCGCGGGACATCAAATTTATCCCAACTCTGCAATTGCTTTTTCTTCGGAGCCGCAATACCGACCAATATCAACGGCACTCCCGTTCGTTGTGCAACACGAACTGCACCCATTTTCATTTCGTGTCTGGGTCCGCGCGGACCATCGGGTGTGATCGCAAGAGAATTTCCTGTTTCAACTTCATCAACCATTAACTGCATAGCTTCTTTCCCGCCGATATGGCTTGACCCGCGGATCATTGTGTACTTCCATCGTTCAAGAATTGTTGACAGGAATTCTCCATCGGTACTTTGGCTCACCAATGCTGAAATATTCCAATTCACTTCAGGACGATGCAAAAACCAACCGACAAACATTGAACCATGCCAAAATGCAACAACAACATTTTTTCCGCTTCGCTTCAACTCATCGAATTGATCTGCATTGACTCGTGAGATCTTCAACGTTTTACACCACAATAGAACAACCCTCCACAAGACAATACGCAGCGCAAGCAATATCATTTGTTTTTTCATACATCAAATGGCAAGAATTGCTTCTGCTACATTGACTGATGCACCGACTCCGCCGAGCTTATGTCGAACAAGAGTTAACTCGTTTTTCATTTCCGAATACTGCTCGGGCGAATTCACTATTGATCGAGCTTTGATTACCAATTTTTCTACCGTTGCATCCCCTTGGATCATTTCGGGAACAATCGTCTTGCCTGCAACGATATTAACGAGCGCTATATTCTTTATCTTTACAACTAACCGAGCGATCCAATAGGTTATTGCAGATGTTTTATATACGACAATCATTGGAGTTCCGAAACACGCAGTCTCAAGTGTTGCAGTTCCCGATGTGACAAAAGCGAATTCCGCATATTTCATCACTTCGTGTGTCGAATGTTGGACAAATTTCACATTCACATTCAGCGGTAAATTGTTCCTATAAAGATCCATGGAAAGATTTGGAGCAACCGCAACAACAATTTTTTTTTCTGTCCCTGCAAGTTCCGCTGCCGATCGGACCATTACGGAGAATACATTCTCAATCTCCTGCTTTCTACTCCCTGGAATAACTGCAATGAATTTCTTTGAGCCATCGAGATCATATCGTTTGAAGAAGTTCTCCCTGCTCATCATTCCCTGCATCTCTTCCACCAATGGATGGCCGACAAACTGAACAGGAATATTTTCCTTTTCATAGATCGGAACTTCAAACGGAAAAACAACAAGCATTTTGTCGATCAGGCCGCGCATTTTTAATACACGCCCTTTTTTCCAAGCCCACACTTGAGGACTGATGTAATAAATAACATTGATCCCATATTTTTTTACCGTTCGCGCAAACCTCAAATTAAATCCGGGATAATCGATCAATACAACAACGTCCGGTTTTTTCAAGATCAATAATTGCTCAAGTGTTTTTTCCACGGCACGGATCAGCGGTAGATGTTTCAGCACTTCCACAAATCCCATAAATGACATTTCACGCACATGAAATGTCAACGACATTCCTTCTTTTTCCATCTTATCCCCGCCAATGCCGAAGATATCGATTGATGGATTTTTTTTCTTCAACTCGCGAACCACACCTGCACCATGCAAGTCGCCCGATGCTTCTCCCGCAACGATCATTACTCGCTGTTTCATTGCTATCTCACAAAATATCGGAAAATGATCAATGCAATCACCGCAGAGAATGCCTGTAAGGTTCTCATCTCGGATTGAAGACCGCGTGATACATTCGGATCGCGATGGAATGAATGTTCGCCGGAATATTTGGTCAAGCGCGGAATAAATCGCGGAACATTCTCACAGTACGCTGTATATTCGTCGCCAAATGCAGTTCGTAGATGTTCCTCTTCACGCGAAACGATCAAATGATATTGTATGACAAACCACACGAATGCAGCCAATGCCAAATATGGAACTACGGCGTTGGACATGATACCGCACCCGACGTACATCATAATATTTCCGACATAGAGCGGATTGCGGACATAACCAAATGGACCATCAGTGATCAGATTTGTTGCTCCAACCGCACCGGTCGTTCGTGTTTCGCTTCCGCAAATTGATACACCCCAGAATCGGATCGCCTCACCTATCAACGCTACGCTAAATCCACTCATCAAAGAAATCAGTGTCGGTTCTGCAAATGCTACCATCACAAGAAGGAATGGAATTGGAGTGTAACTTCGCATTTCAAATATTTTTAATCGGATATCCATTATCACTCCATCATAAATACTTCTTTACGTGCAAGCTCCGCAGTGCGTCGCTTACGCGGTTTTTTTGTCTCAACAATTGCGCGAAATACTTTCAACACATCCGCAAAATTCTCAAACCGGTGGAACGTAATATTGTGTGTTTCACAAAAACCGACCAATGAATCTTTCGCAAAAACTATATCAGCAAATTGTACAGGGCAACGATCCGAAATTCCATCACCGATATAAACAATAACATTATTATCGCCAGATTTGGTCAGGATATGATTACGTTTGCAATTTGCACACCGTATACATTCGGCATCGGTATAGGGGAAGATCGGTTCAACAGTTCCATTATCATTGAATTTCAATCGATTGGAATACCGTGCCAGCCAATCCAGACCTTCTCTCTTCAACACAGGATCAATATATGCATCATACCCATCGCTCAGCACAGTAACAGAGATATTTTTTTCTGAGCAGAATTCTACAAATGTTCTAAAATGAAGATCAACTGCCTGAGAATGCGCAAACCGAGTAAAGTCATCCTTCGTTACCGATGAGATGGAAGCAAATCCTTTCTTCCAACAATCACGGGCATCAATGTGACCGTTGCGATATTGTTCAAAACTTTCTGCGCAAACATCAACGTCTCCAAATCGTTCGAACATTGCATCGCCGATATCATTGACAGCAATCGTTCCATCAAAATCGGAAAAGACGATATACGAAAGATCTTCGCTCATACTTCCCGTCATAGATCCACTGAAAGAAATTTTTAATTCGTAGCAACTTTGTTATCATTGAAACGTACTGAAACCAATTTCGAAACACCTTGTTCTTCCATTGTTACGCCGTACATTGCATTCGCTGCTTCCATCGTCCGTTTATTATGCGTAACAATAATGAACTGAGTATTATCACTGAACTTTCTGATGATGCGTGCAAATCGATCGAT
>JANXZD010000258.1 GCA_025355705.1 Bacteroidota bacterium
AAGTAGTGCAGATACTGGAAACGGTAAAGAAAGGTTTTTCTAATCGCCATAAGGATCTTATTACCGTTTTGCATCGACATTATGATCAAGTCGCCAAATATATTCCCGCTTCATCATCATTAAGCGAAGCACAAAAGATGTTGATCGGCTCTTATTTTACAATGGAGTATTCGATTGAATCTGCAGCCCTTTTCAATCCATCCATCGTGGCGCATCCAGATCAATCGAATCTATCCGAAGGAAGCCTCCGTTTTATCATGAGTCTTCGAGCAACTGGTGAAGGGCATATTTCTTCCATTGTCTTTCGTTCGGGAACTATTGGAACGAGCAATGAAATATCATTTGATGAAAAAAGCAGGTTTGCTGAGACGGCAGAAGTTCGGCATGAATCATTGACCGGGGATTCCAATTACACTGTTCAATTTCGCCCTGATCAAAAAATTTCTGAACGGGTAATATTTCCTGTCTTAAAAAGTGAAAGCAAAGGAATAGAGGATGCACGATTTGTTCGTTTTGTAAATGATAATGGTGATGTGATGTTTTATGGCACGTATACAGCGTATGATGGATTTACAATCCTTCCACAATTCATTGAGACAAAAGATTTTCTCACTTTCAATATTATTACGCTGAAAGGGAAAGCGGTTCAAAATAAAGGGATGGGTCTTTTCCCACGGAAGATCAATGGGAAATATTGTATGCTTTCCCGCCAGGATGGTGAAAACAATTATATCATGGTATCCGATGATCTTCATTTCTGGGACAAAGCCGAATTGATTCAAGAGCCGACTTCACCCTGGGAGTTTGTACAAATAGGAAACTGCGGCTCCCCGATTGAGACGAAAAAAGGCTGGCTGGTGCTTACCCACGGCGTGGGTCCGATGAGACAATATTCAATCGGTGCGATATTGCTTGATCTGGCAAATCCAAAAAAAATGATAGCGCGATTAGAAGAACCGTTGTTGATGCCGAACGAAGAGGAGCGGGAAGGATATGTTCCAAATGTTGTATATTCTTGCGGGTCGCTCGTCCATAACAACACGTTGATTCTTCCGTATGCAATGTCCGATATTACATCTGGCGTAGCGACAGTTATCGTGGATGAATTGATAGGATGTATGAAGCCATTACCGTCGTAATGAGCCAAAGAATAGGTTTGAATAAGCGAGATATTATTCCGCCTTCATTTGTGTCTTCAATAAATTCAATTGTAAAATGAAAAATCCTACTTCCTCAGTAGGATTTTTTTATACCTCAAACGGCTTACTCGCCGCTTTTTTGACGGAGAATCCCCGTCAACAATCACATTCAGTATCCCTGAACGAAGTACTGTCCGACTCTCCATCTTCAACACGCTCGGTCAAAAAAATCTCTGAGATTGTAAACGAAACGAAGGATGCAGGTTCATACGAACAGTCATTCAACGCTTCACAATTATCATCAGGCATTTATTTTTACAGGATTGAAGCTACATCAACACAGAACGCGGGTAGAACTTTTGTGGAAACGAAGAAGATGGTCCTCCTTCGCTGACGCTTCGGTGGATAAATTCTGATGAGATAAGTGAAAAAAGAGAAGTATTATCACAAAAAAACGGAACCTAACCCACTCCGTTTTCTATTTTACAACCGTTCAAAATCACTGATTATTGTTATTTGTCAGGGGAGAAGTGATTCAAAGTCTGTGTAAAAAAGTGTATACCGTTTTGTATAACAAACCTCAATTTCTATACAAAAAAAGGCGTGCCATAAAAAACAAAAACCACTCAATTTTCTCAAATTAAGTGGTTTGTTTGTACTCCCAACGGGAATCGAACCCGTATACCGAGCTTGAAAAGCTCGTGTCCTAACCGTTAGACGATGGGAGCATTTCAATTAACAATGAATGACTATCAAATTTTCACTGAGAACTGTTGATTGTAAATTGGTCATTGTGTTTGGGGTGACCAGTGGGATTTGAACCCACGACCTCCAGGGCCACATCCTGGCGTTCTAACCGACTGAACTATGGACACCATAGAATAAAAAGCCATCTGAAATGTTCAAGATGGCTTTTTAAAGCATACAAATATAAAAAAAATTAGTCAGCGAGGCAAGATGTTTTCATTAAACATTCTTAATTCCTTCGTTCCACCAATTATTGATTCGCTTTCCGCTCCATATTGTAAATACAAAAAATACCACTCCAACAATGACATCGGTAACATAATGATACCGCATATAGATTGTGGAAATGATGAGCAATGAGCCGCCGACAAATAGCCACCATCGAATTTTTGTGTTCGCCGTAAATGCAACATACATCGCTACCAGTGTTAATTGAGTGTGTCCGCTCGGGAAAGCATCTCGATGAACAAAATCGATTGGATTGGGAACGCCTGCCGGAACACCACCTCCGGAATTTACGATCTCTCGAAGATATTTTGTAATAAAAATGCCCGGAAGTTCTGTCTCAGTTGAAAAAAAATTGTGTAAAGTGAATCGTGGTCCTACTGCCGGGAACAGCAAATAGCCGATGTAAGAAAGATAGAATCCGTACACAACGAGCATCGCGCCGGAATGAAATTCAGTGCGATCATTTCTTCGATACAGTTCAAAAAACAATGCGACAAAGAAAAGATAATACGATGAATATGCAATCTGCAATATTTCAGTGATGAATGGATGAGAGAATTGATAGATCCATTGAGTAGGATCTCCATGGAAGATAAAACGATCGATCGCAATCAGGGTATCATCATAATCGCGTTGATGAATAGTATGGTTAATCGATGATGTTTGCGTATAAATTAGCAGAATGCAGGGGATAAGGTACCAATCACGGAAGAATGCGATAATTGAATTGCTCTTGTTTTGTTTGATCTGAACGTAGCGCGAACTTAGCACGATCGCTAGCATCAACAATAAATTCAATGACACGAAGAAGAACCATGGCTGAATTCGGGAAGAGAATAGTACTTCAATAATGCTTAATGCAACAATGAATGTAATCGTGACAAAATCTGATGACCGAATGAACGAGATTCTTTTCATCAACATATTACGTCAGCAGTGAAATAAAAAGAGTTGCTAAACCGAGGAATGAAAAAAATCCAAAGACGTCGGTGAATGTTGTTACAATGACCGCCGAAGCAAGTGCAGGGTCGATCTTTAACCATTTTAATGTTAATGGGATGAGTGTCCCCATTGTTCCCGCAACGAACATGTTGGTGATCATCGCAAGACAAATAACAACCCCGAGCATAGCTTTACCGGTTGAGATGCCGATGATAACTCCAGTAAGGATACCATTGGTAAGTCCATTTAAAAGACCGATCTGCATTTCTTTATAGAGAATTTTTATTCTGTTTTCCAGTGTCAC
>JANXZD010000264.1 GCA_025355705.1 Bacteroidota bacterium
CAGATTGAACGAAATAAAGAAAGAAGTCGAACTGTATACTGCCGGTGATACAAGTTCACGAAATTTTAGAACAACAGAATATTGGTCCGACTTTAACGATATCGATGCCGGAAAAATTGTTGGATGGGTCTTCACCGAAGAAGAAAAAGGAAAGCGAATGAAATCGTAAAAACAATGAAGAATTTTCAAAAACGAGATACACCAAAGTAATAAACTCTTCAATAATTAAAAAGGAGTACCAATGAAACATCTTAAGCTTATCGTAGCAGCAATACTTGTTGTGTTCGCTTTCTCCCTTGCCGATGAGGGAATGTGGACGTTCGACAACCCGCCAAAAAAACAATTGAAGGACAAATACGGATTCGACATCACACAGGAATGGCTCGATCATGTTCGCCTTTCTTCTGTCCGGTTCAACGATGGCGGTTCCGGCTCATTCGTTTCTTCGAACGGACTTGTCATGACAAATCACCATGTTGGTGCCGGGCAATTACAAAAAATGTCCACACCGGAAAAAGATTATATCAAGACCGGATTTTACGCAAAAACATCTGCTGAAGAAGTTAAATGCGTTGATCTTGAACTGAATGTATTGACCGAAATGGAAAATGTTACTGACAAAGTAATTGGTGCAATTGCCGGTAAATCCGGCGGCGAAGCAATGAAAGCACGTCGCGCAATGCTGGCACAATTACAACAAGAGAGCAATGAAAAATCAGGTATGCGTTCAGATATCGTAACATTATACAACGGTGCTGAATATTGGATCTATCGTTACAAAAAATTCACTGATGTACGTTTGGTGATGGCTCCCGAGAAACAGATCGCATTCTACGGCGGCGATCCGGATAATTTCACATTCCCCCGTTATGATGTTGACATGTGTTTCTTCCGTGTCTATGAAAATGATAAACCATACAATACTCCTCACTTTTTAAAATGGAAAACCACTGGCGCAGCAGACGGAGAATTGGTCTTTACATCGGGTCATCCCGGTTCAACGAACCGTCAGCAGACATATGCGCAGATCGAATACTCACGTGATTATCAATATCCTGCTCGACTTGCAACCATTAAGAGAACAATTGGTGTATTGAAA
This sequence comes from Bacteroidota bacterium, assembly GCA_025355705.1. Lineage (GTDB taxonomy): Bacteria > Bacteroidota > Ignavibacteria > UBA10030 > UBA8401 > UBA8401. The sequence goes on from JANXZD010000264.1 coordinate 1,100, forward strand.
CAATTTTCAGCTCTGGGTGAAGAACAACGCCGGCGTGCTGATGGAATGCTTTTTGGATATGAGAATACACAAAAAGCAATGACCGGTGAATATCAGGGATTGCTTGAAAAGAATTTAATGGCGAAGAAACAAAATGATGAAAAAGAACTGTTGAACAGGATCAATGCAAATCCTGAATTGAAAGCAAAATATGCTTGGGCGTGGGATTCTGTCTCAACAGCAATGGAACGAACAAAATCTAAATTCAAAGAACTTACGTATCGCGGTCTTGGCGGCGCACTCGGTGGACGTGCATTAACAATTGCTCGTTATGCCATTGAATCGAAAAAACCGAACGGCGAACGTATGCCGCAATTTCAAGATGCTATGGTAAAGATGACATTGGATAATCTTTATTCACCGGCACCGGTCTATCCTGATTTGGAAGAAGCGTTGATGACAGATCGTTTCCAAGAAGCACTGGACATATTGGGAGCAAACGATCCATGGGTTATGGCAGTTCTTGATGGGAAAACACCGGCAGATGCAGCAAAGATGTATGTCTCCGGAACAAAACTCGCCGATCCGGCTTTCCGTAAAGCATTGATCGAAGCCGGGGAAAAAGAGATCTCTGCTTCAACAGATCCGATGATCGTTCTTGCACGAAAAATTGTTCCTCTCGGTGATGAGATGCGCGCATGGCAGGATAAAAATGTTTCCGGATTGATCGCAATGGCAAGTGAAGCAACCGGCAAAGCACGCTTTGCGGCATATGGAAAAGAACTTCCCCCTGATGCAAACTTTACACTTCGTCTTTCTTATGGACAAGTAAAAGGATATCCAATGAACGGAACGATCGCACCAAGTATGACCACAATGTACGGGTTGTACGATCGTGCACATAGTTTTGCTAATCACAAAGATTTTGAATTACCGCAGCGATTCAAAGATGGAGTCAACAAACTGACACTTTCAACGCCAATGAATTTAGTTACGACCAATGACATCATTGGTGGTAATTCCGGTTCACCGGTCGTTAATGCAAAAGCAGAACTTGTTGGATTGATCTTTGACGGTAACATCGAAAGTCTTCCCGGTCGGTTCCTGTATTCTGAAGAAAAGAACCGCGCAGTTGCAGTTCATCCCGGCGTGATGATCGAAACAATGCGTAAATTGTACGATGCAAATGTTCTTGCCGACGAAATTGAAGGTATTACTGCAAAACCGGAGCCGCCAAAAGAAACACCGGTTGCACCAGTAAAACCTGTAAAACCGGTTTCGAAAAAGAAAAAATAAGTTCTGTAAATTTGACGACGATGACCGTCACCATAAAGGTGACGGTCATTTGGATAATAAATTAAAAGGTGTTTCGATTTTTTGGAATGCCTTTTTTGTTGTCCATTTTTTTTTATATTATTGGAAACAAGAATACGGTATATGAAAAATTTTGAGCGACTGAACCGACTTCCCCCCTACGTTTTCTCCATTGTTAACGAATTGAAAATGTCTGCGCGCCGCTCCGGTGAGGATATCATCGATTTGGGAATGGGAAATCCGGACCAACCGACACCGCAGCATATCATTGATAAACTGACAGAATCAGCACAAAAGAATTCCAATCATCGATATTCCGCTTCAAAAGGGATCACCAAACTCCGTTCAGCAATTTGTGATTGGTATAAACGAAAGTTCAATGTCGATCTTGATCCGGAATCTGAAGCAGTGGCAACGATCGGATCGAAAGAGGGATTGGCACATCTCGCACTCGCAGTATCCGGACCCGGTGATACCGTTCTCTGTTCCACTCCTGCGTATCCAATCCATCCATATGCATTTGTCATTGCCGGGGCGCAGGTAATTCATGTGAATCTTTTTCCGCAAGATAAATTTTTAGAACGTATTGCTCTAGCCTATAAGAACACTCATCCAAAACCGAAATTTCTTGTGATCAACTTCCCGAATAACCCAACAACGGCAACAGTTGGTCTTGATTTTTTTGAAGAAGTTATCGCCTTTGCAAAAGCGAACGATCTCTTTATCATTCACGATCTTGCCTATGGTGATTTAGGTTTCGATCATTATCAGGCGCCATCAATTTTTCAGATTGCAGGAGCAAAAGATGTCGCAGTGGAATTTTCTACGCTCTCAAAGAGTTACAATATGGCGGGCTGGCGTGTTGGATTTTGTGTCGGGAATAAAGAGATTGTCGGTGCATTGGTGAAGATAAAAAGTTATTTGGATTACGGAATGTTCCAACCAATACAGATCGCTGCAATATCCGCATTAAATGGTCCGCAAGATTGTGTTGAGGATATTCGAGCGATGTATGAATCCCGCCGTAATACG
>JANXZD010000300.1 GCA_025355705.1 Bacteroidota bacterium
GCGGAATCATAAGAGGCGAGACTTTTGGCGAGAATCCCCGCCTGCGTCGGGCAGGCATTGTATGGATACCCGACAGTAACACTCAGGCATGACAAATCTTTGATTAATTACACAACAAAGTTATGGAGTATTAGAAGGGAATTCGCTTTGACCGATGGGTTTGAACATGGAGTTGAAGTTCAATCCCTTTGGCGTGGACGTACTAGCAAAAAAGATGAGTTTTATTGAGTATATAACAACTGTAGAGCGGATGATAATTAGAGCATTGGTGGAACGGATTTTTTCTGAAGAGATTCCTTACGGAACACCCGTTCGTGCACTTGTTTTTTTCTTCTTTCTATTTCAACGCTTCTATTGTTTCCCGATAAACGACGCCTCGTTCTTTCAATCCATTCAAAACAAACTCAACGCACTCAGATTTTTGACCGATATATTCCGGAGGACAAATTCCTTTCCGGTCAAACAATCCGTTGGAGAGCAATCGCAGAACGGTAGTTGCGGTATATCCCGTTACTCTTGCCATAGAATGAACATTGGCAACGTTATCATGACGGTCGAAAAGATCGTACGTGTAGCGAAGTTTTTTATTATCCTTTGTTCCTTCGATAATAATTTTCATAATGGTAAATTCCTCGTCGCCATCTTTTAATTCCCACATCGGAAACAACAATTTTGTTGCAACATCCACCGGCCTGATTTTCATTCCCCTCACTTCAATTTCTTTCTCACTGAAAAATCCCGATTCGCGCAGCACCATAATTTTTTCAATATGTCCAGGATAGCGCAATGTTTTTTCTTTCATGTTAGGAGCATGAAGTGTATCTGCGAGTGTGCGTAGTCCGTCGCTGTTAAATGCTTCAAGCCTTCCAACTTCAGGGAATGACAACAATTCAGGATCAGACAATGCGGGGCGAACGACAAGCTTTCCGTTTTCAACATACCGCGCAGGGCGGGTATATTCTTCGATCACATCGATGGGAGAGAAGGGGGCTTTGTACTCAAATACACCTTCCCGTACCGTAGGGAGTCCGCCGACGTAGATCAATATTGATTCGGTTTTATCAAGAAGATGATCGACATAACCTGCTAACAGATTGCTCATTCCGGGCGCGACACCGCAATCAACAACGGCGGTAACGTTATGTTGTTTTGCAAGTTCATCAAGATCAAAACAATTTTCGGGAAAGAAGGCGATATCAACAACATTCTTTCCCGCCGTGATGATCTCTTTCATTGTGGAAAATCCCATAAAGCCGGGAACGGCGTTCAGGACAATATCGCAATCAGAAAGAAGGTTTTGTAATTGTTCTTTGTTTGAAAGATTCGCTTCGATCTTGCGGATAGGGAATTCGAAAGGAATTCTGTCGAGATTTTTTTTGTTGAGATCGGCGACGGTAACCTGAAATGTTTTATCCTTTGCAAGATCGATCGCCATTGGTCTGCCGACAAGACCGGAACCTAATACTAATACTTTCATATGTTCTCCAAATAATTATCATGAATGTTCCGCAATCCCTGTTTGGGTTGCAATGATATCATTAGATGAAGAACGATTATAATCCGCTGAAACGATTCATATACTGAATTGCCTCGTTCAGGTTTTTACTGACCGCATACCGCCGTATATTTTGTTCTTGTATGCTCATTTCGTTTGAGGCAAATCCTTAGCTCTGATTGATTTTATATAAAAATATTTGTTACAAAAACACTAAAATTGTAAGTATAAACTTTGTGATATTTTGTGCTTTAGTGTATTAGCGGCTAAGTTTTGTCAAGTGAACTGCTAATAGTAGTTACCTAGTGATGTTACGCAAAAAGAATAACTGTCTAACAAAGTAAAGTCGTCATGCCCGAATGCCTTAGTCGGGCATCCATTTCATAGATTCCCGCTTAAAACGTGCGGGAATGACGGTTTGTTTTTTGGTTTTGCGTAACGTAAGTTACTAAATTAAGACCAATGTATAGAACCGTATTTAAGAAAACAAGAACGTGCATTGAACTATTTTAGCAACAATAGTTTACTCGTCTGTACAAAATCATCCGCCTGAAGTCGGTAGAAATATACGCCGCCGGAAATATTCACGGTCCATTGCGTCTGATATGTTCCCGCTTCTTTTCGTTCATCAACTAACGTTTCAACAACTTGACCGAGCACATTATAGATCTGCAATGTCACATAAGAATTTCTCGGTAATTGATATTGGAATGTTGTGCTCGGATTGAACGGATTAGGATAATTTTGAAAAAGTTTGAATTCTGTCGGTAGAATCGAACCGGCATTAACAAATGCAGGATCTATCGAAACGATCTGAATATTATCCAGCCACAGTTCTTTTCCGGCGAGCGCTATCTGTTCTGCAGCAAATTCAAATCTATCGATAGCACTCCAGTCAAATTTTCCTTCGGGATTGTACCAAGCATTGTCCCACGATCCATGCTCGGTAAAATCGCTCAAAGGAATGCGTACATGACGCCACGTTCCGTCCCATGCCGCAACCGATGAAGTAATCGTCTTTCGCATTCGCCACGGATGGTCAAAAGGTCCGCTCTTTGTATCAATGAATCGTACATCGAATTGAAGTCCTGATGAACTACTCCGGATCCAGAAACTTAAAGCATAATTTTTGTTCTTCAACACAGAAAGATCTTTTGTCGGTTTAAAACCAAATCCGATATGTTCATAGAGGGCAGCGTTGCTCCACCTGATACAATATTTTCCTTCAACATGAGAATCAATCGAATAAAAATCTAAATTATTGCCGCCGGAATAACTTGATTGAACAATATTCGGTCCGATATAATCATTGTAAAGATCAAATTGTACTGTATCGGGAAGGATTGAGAATTTTTTCTGTGGCGGTGCGTTCAACCCAAGCGCATTGACCAACGGAATATTAAGATCATAATCGAAGAATTCATCGGTATACTTTTCAAACAGACCAAAGCCACCCTGATAATCCCATGTTGTCCAAGCGATTCCTTTTTCTTCAAAATATTTCCGCATCAGTTCGTACCAATTCACGCGGTCTTGATTATTGCTGTTGGAAATATAGACGCCGAATTCTCCGCAGAAAATCCGGACATTACGGCTGTTTCTGAAATTCACAGCAATATCGATCAGATTTTTTACCGAGGCGGCGGTTCCGCTGCTTGAATAATTGTTGAACTCATTTTGAATATAGGTGCCGACCAACGATTGCGGTAACACCGGCATGGTAGCAGCGTTGTACGGAAACGGAACTCCGGCAAGTGGAACTAATGACGGATCCGACCAGCTTGCTCCCTGATGGGTGAAAATGAATGGATCATAAAAATGAAATGTATAGATAAGATTTGTATCTGCATAGATCGGCATCTGATTAAGATTATTAAAACCGTTCCATCCCGCCGGCCCGATAATGATCGTGTGAAAATTATCAACGGTACGGATCGAATCGATGACATTTTTTTGAATAGCATTCCACAGAATGTCGTTGATACCGTGCGGTTCATTCAGTATCTCGTAATACACCAGCGACGATCGATGCTTCATATGTTCGGCAACTTGTTTCCAGACCGGAACAAGAATCGAAAAGACGGAAGGAGAAGTGCTAACAGCGGGATCAAAACTGTGATTATCAAGAATAATGTGAAGTCCAAGTTCTTCAGCCCAATCAACCGCCTGATCGAGAAATTCAAAGAGGAGAGGGTCGACAGTATAGTTTGGGCTTCCGTTCGTCATCCCATGCAGATTGATCGGCAGACGAATGACATCACATCCAAGAAGTTTGATATTTTTGAAATCGGTCTTTGTATATTTTGAAAATTGAATTTGTCTGGTATTTGATTCCTGAAACCAATTGGAGAGATTTATTCCCCGCGAGAATGGAGCTGCGGTGGTTTGTGCGTAGGAAACAGTTACAAGAGTGATCAGAAACAAAAATATTATTTTTTTCATTATGCCTTCATTGTCGTAAGTATTATTCTTCAACCGTTGTTTTCAAAAGGCTTCTTCTGTACTCAGACGGAGTTTTGCCGATCTGTTCTTTGAACAATGTGTTGAATGTCGCTTTTGAATTGAATCCGGCATCGAAAGCGATCGAAAGAATCTTTAAATGCAGTTTGGAAGGATCGGCAAGGTCTTTTTTGATCTGCTCGATCCGATATCTGTTGATGAAATCGTAAAAATTCTGACTGCGCAGCGAGTTGATGATCTCCGAAAGATTATGCGGAGAGATTCCAACCAATGCTGCTAATTGCGACAATGTTAGTTCACTGTTAAGATATGGCTTTTGTTCATCCATCAATTGTAATAATTGATAAAGATATTGTTGTGCCATTTCTTCGGAAAGTCCGGATCGCTCGTATTTTCCGGACGATTCAATTATTTTGACCGACTCACTATTCACAACTTCATCCATTTCCCGCTCAACATTCGGCGAAGCGAAAATTTCCGTTTTCAACAGACCGACATATCCCATTCCATAAACATACACCGCAAAGACAATTGACGACAAAACAAAATTAGAAATATTCACACCATAGGTTAGCAGCAATAGCTCCGTCAAAAAAAGGACCAGTGCAGATAATCCCGCAATCGTGATATTCCTCAGCCAATGAAGCTGCACATGTTCGATAGATGAGAGTACATCTTTGATATGTTTATTATAATTGCTGATGAGACGATAACTAACTCCAATATATGTTAGACCCTGAACAATAATGGCTACATTAAAGATTTGAAAGAGGAGTGGTGTTTCAGTTGGGCCGGCTAGAGCTATTGACGAAAAATCTATCATTCCCGAAAGATCTCCACCCAGAAGGAGAAGTTCAAAACAGAGAAAAGGAAGAAAGTGGAACCAATCATTTCTTGTAAATATAACGGCGCGGTTGATCAGATATTTTGTGTAAAAATAATGGAACGGGAACGCTGCCAGCGGTATTCCGACAACAATAAAGACCTGCGAAACATATTTGTAGTATCCGGTATCTTGAAGAAGAAGGTGGATTAAGATCACCGTATAACTTCCCATCAACAGCGCAAGGAAACGATTCGCAAAGAGATTTTGATGTTTCTGAAAGATCAACAACGAGAGAAGAGATGCCTGAGCCGCCGCGATGATCAATACGATATTGGAGAGTGTCAGTTCCATTGAACAAAGATACTTCGAATTTGAATGGAACCCCAGAAATCAATGTGTTCAACTGGTTACATTTTTACATCCATGTAGCCCGATGCCAAATTCCTTCCAGCGGTCCCTGTGTATGATTTTTCAACCACCACCGGCAAAAAAATATTTGGAGAGAGCAAAGTAACAATCCGATCGCAACAGAATAGGTCGCTCCGGTGAATTGGTATAATCCTAAACCGTAGCCATAATAGATGAACGATCCAATGATCGACTGCATCACATAGTTTGTCAAACTCATTCTTCCCAGCGGATTAAGCGTGCTTAACAGACGATGAAAGAAATTCGTTTGATATGCCGTCACGAAAAGTGAAACCAGAACAATCATAAATGCAATGTTTGACCAGGAAGAGATAATGATTTCCAATCGCTGCGACAATGCTTCTCGCAAAACCAAGGTGTGAATATTGACCCTTATCATGTAAAGCGGAACGAACAATAAAGCTGAAAGTATCAGCCCCTTTTTCCAGAAGAGATTATTCGATCTAGAGGAAAGAAATTTTCCTGCACGCCCAAGAATCATTCCAACCATAAACAGAGAAACGGTTTGAAAGAATCGTCCATTCTCCCATGACCAGAATAATGAAGCAAATCGTCCGTTCAACAGATTTCCCTTCACGAGATTCAAAAATGATTCGCCGGTAAGATATACCCCAGACTGTCCGTAATAATAATCCGATAGATTTGGCGAAATGATATAACCGGGATTGCCATAAATGGAAAAGAACCTTATCCATTCAATCGGCTGAGCCATAAGTATCGCAGCGGTAATCAAAACTGTTTTGTTGTTCCATTTACGTACAGGTATCAGCGTGAGACCTAACATGGCGTATAATGTGAGAATATCCCCTGAATAAAAAGCCGTATTGATGATTCCGAACAGCAGCAGCAGAACAAGCCGCCAAGCAAATCGTCCTCTGAAATCATTCCCTTTTTTCTGTTGATTGTTGGATTGGATAAAGAATGTAAACCCGAACAACATCGCAAAGATGGCGTATGATTTTCCTCCAAAAAGGAAAAAAAGGGAATTCCATATTCCTGAATCCAAGTTTTTTATCCCGACGGGAAGGCTTTCAGGAAAATAGTAGAGATCGAAATGCTCGATATTGTGGAGCAGCATAATCGACAATATCGCGAATCCGCGTAATGCATCTACAACATCAACACGATATGATCGGGAAGGAGAAGGTATATCCATAGAAATAGTTCACCAAAAATGTATTTCTCAGAAGCGGACGAAGAGTTATTTCAGTTCTTTCACAAATAATTTCAGTTTTGTATAGACATCGGGCAGCACAACGCTGAATCGTTGATATGTTGCTTCCGAAACATTTTTCGTGTCGAACGGTACATACTTCACATATTCTTTGTCTGCACCAGCAGTTCGTCCGTATTTATAATCGTAGGTGAACCATCCATCCGGCTGCAATTGAACTTCTTGTAATGTCAAATTCGGCACACTGATAAAAAATGTATTTGATGTTGCGGAGGAATTTGTTCGTTGAAGGTTGCGCTTGCGCATTTCTGTATACGCTTCTTTCGCCGTCTCGATCGCAGGGTCGATCAATTCCACATGAGACGCCAGGACATCCCGATAACGATAACGATCCTCCGTTTTTAATTCATATAATTCCTTTAATACGAGGGCGATCGTATCCCGCATATACGGATAGTGTGTACAGCCGAGAAGTAAAGTATTTAACGGCGTTGTATACTTTTGCCGTTTCATTTTTTCCAGCATTGTAACAAGATGGTATCGCACGTAATTTGCGGGATCGTTCAATTGTATCTCCAGACAATTACCGGATGGATCAAATTCACATAAAAGTTTGTTCTTGTCGGGACTGAATTTATAGACAGACAGCAACGACGGATCGAT
>JANXZD010000470.1 GCA_025355705.1 Bacteroidota bacterium
GCAGCGCAATATTCTCCTGGTATTTGAACGGCGATAATAATTGTTGTTCCAAATCTGTTGGTTCGTTGAGCATCAATAATGTTTCATCGGCGTGCGAAGCAAAGATTACTTTGTCAAATGATTGTCGTTCGCCATTTTTCAATATTATCGTTGCCGAAGTTTCATTTCTTTCAACACGCGCGACCGGAGATGATGTTTTGATCTTGTTGCGAAATGATTCGATCATCAACTCACGATATGATTGACTTCCATTCATTACAGTGTACCATTGATGTTGCGTATCCAGTCCAAGAAATCCATGATTTTTAAAGAATCGAACGAGCGTGTATGTGGGAAAATCGAGCATTGCATCAATTGGTGTAGACCATACCGCAGAGCTCATCGGCACAAGATATTTATACAGCATATCGTCGCCATATTTTTTTTCATGGACATAGTCGCCAAGCGACATTTCGAAATAGCGTGGATCGTTCAATACTTCCACACATTCCGTGTTGAATCGTCCTATCTGCCTCAACATTTTGATATACCGTGGATTGAAGATATTCTTCCGCTGCGCAAACAATCCATCCAATCCTGAACCGCAGAACTCCAATCCCGTTGGAACATGTTGAACAGAAAATGACATGGATGTTGTTTTTGTCGGAACGTGTAACTCAGCAAATAATTTTAGAAGATTCGGATAGGTTATATGATTATACACCATGAAGCCCGTGTCAATGTGAATAGGCGTTCCTTCTTCATCGATTGTCACGGTATTTGTATGTCCGCCGATATAATCATTCTTTTCGAATAACGTTACATCATATTTCTTATCAAGGAAATATGCGCAGCCCATTCCGGCTATACCGGTTCCAATAATTGCAATTTTTTCCATTTGATCTTGGCTACCGTTTCTCAAACAGATAATGACTCACGATCCATTCTTCACCATTGTTATAACCCCATAATTCCGCACACGCTATAAAGAAGATTCGCCAATAGGAAATCCATTTTGTCACTTGTTCTTCGCCGTATGTTCTCGCAAATATCTTTCGAATCTCCGACTCGTTTCTATCCATATTGGTCAGCCACATCTCACTTGTTTTTCGGTAATGGAACCCGGGAACATGCCAATGTTTTTCGATTGCAAAATGTTTGGAAAAATAGAGCAGCAGATCATCACCTGGCATGATGCCGCCGGTAAAAAAATATTTGGACATCCAATCAGTTTCATCCTTCACTTCAAAAAGATAAGAGAACGACTTATGTGTAAAGATGTGAACAAATAATTTCCCTCTGTCGATCAAGAATGTCGAAATTTTTTCAAGCAGTTGTTCATAGTTTCGCATATGTTCGAACATTTCAACCGATACAACTCGGTCAAATTTCTTATCGATCGTAAAAGAATTCATATCGGCAGTGATGATCGTGAGATTGTTCAATCTCCTTTTTTTTGCTTCAGTATCGATGTATTCCTTTTGCGTTTTGGAATTTGAGACACCCGTAATCTTAGCATTTTGATATTTTTTCGCCATAAATAATGACAACGAACCCCATCCGCACCCAAGTTCGAGAATGTTCATCCCATCGTTCAACTCAGCTCGTTCAGTCGTCAACTCAAGCATATCTTCTTCGGATTGATCGAATGAAACATCGTCATGTTTCCAATATCCCGAACTATACTTCATATGCTTTCCCATTACGAGTTTGAAGAATTCGGTGGGAATTTCATAATGCTGTTCATTTGCATCGTGTGTATTTACGGCGATCGGACTCGATTTGAGGAAATCGATAAGCTTCATAAGATGAGCCTGCTGTTCAAATGCATTTTCTTTTTGTTCATCGCGCAATCGTTGAGCAAGCAATCGACGAATACCAATTCTAATAAGCGCATCGGGGAGAATATTTTTTTCGAGCAATAGTGAGATCATATTCTTTACAAATAATTTCGCTTCGTTCCATCCACCCGCAGAAGCAGGTTTTTTTGCTTCGCTCAGAATGAAACGTGACAGTAAAGTGATTATTATTTTTTCTTAAACCAAGGAATAAACGGGCTTGTTGTTCGTTGATATTCTCTATAGAGATCACCTTTAGATGTGATCGCATTTTTTTCGGTCAACGGAATTCCGGTAACGCGAAGCAACAGGTATAGCATAATTGCCGGCGCAAATATTGCGATCCACCCTCCATCTGACGATAAAGCAAAGATCAGATACGCCATCCAGATCAGCCATTCAAAGAAATAATTTGGGTGACGCGAATAATTCCAGAGTCCGACCTGACAGACCTTACACTTGTTCGCAGGATTGTTTTTGAATGAATTCAACTGAGCATCTGAAACTGTCTGACCAATAACCGAAACAAACCAAATGCCGATGCCAATATTTTCTAGAAGGGAAATTTGCTGTGATGGATTATTGGCAATAACGATGAACTGAACTGTTACCAATGCAATTGCAAATGCTTGGTACTGATAGAAGAGAAAATAACGGAGTGGAATATTCTTTTCCCATTCCTTTTCGAGCATATCGTAGCGTGCATCGTGATGATGACCAAGCACACGTGTAAAAAGTAAATATGATCCAAGGCGGATTCCCCAGATCGCAGCCATTGTTCCGATGATAATCCTTCTCGTTATGTCACCATTACCGAGATACGCGTAGAACATTGTGATGAATGCAAGACCGAATCCCCATCCCGCGTCAACGATCATCGGTTTATTAGTTGCACGATAAATGAGCCAGAAAATGCACATCATCAAAAAGACAAGTACATATCCGTAGAACGATGTTTGTAATATATATTCCATAATTTTTGTATTTGTCATTGTGGGGAGCTTGCCTGGACGAAGCCGATGCTTCATTTCGGCAAAGACAGGCGAAGCAATCTTTTTTTCGATTCAATATTGCATCAGCAAAAAAAAACGCTTCGCAATAACTATGATTTTTTAAATAAAACTTTTTCTAATGTTTCGCCCGGTTTCAATGTGAAGAGTTGAAGAAGAACATACCCTGTCACTGCAATACTGCCTAAAGTGATAAATAATACTGTCCACCATAATTTTACAACGATGTTTGACTCTTTGTAATAGACCCATACTAAAAGGACAAAGATATTTGCATAAAAATCCCACAACGTTGCTTGCATCCAAGGAATGGTCTTTAAATAATTCCATTCCGCAAATAGACTACTTTGGAAACTCGTACTTATGACAATGTACGTTACCCAAACCAAGACAGCGGCAAATATAAGAATCAGAATGTTTTTCATGGTTTTTCCTTTAATAATAACCTGATAACGCTATTACGATGTAAAAAGTTCAATTATCTAAAACAAAAATCCCTGATCTTTGATCAGGGATTTTTGTTCTTTAGTTGTTTGAAGTTCGTGTAAATTTAATAATCTTCATCCATTCCAGCAGTTTCATTAACGGATAAGTCGGATCGAACTCGAACCATCTTTTTGCAAAATTTGCGCTATTGGGAAACCGATGGTGATTGTTCTGAAATAACTCTCCGAATGTGACAAAATCCAACGGAAGCGTATTTTTGGATTGGTCGCCGGTATCCTTATAATTTACATATCCAAGTTTATGACCGAACCAATTCACAATTCCGCCATGGATCGGTCCCATCACAAAATGGATCGGCAATAACAGGAACATCCACCATTCCGTTGCGAAGAAAATATAAAAAAGAACATACACAAAACCCCAGAGTATTCTTGGAGTCCACCAGCTTGAAAGTGTATCAAGCCATTTCCACTCCGGAACATCTTTCTCAAAATTCTTCGGTGAATCAACTTTTCTGAGCAGGATATCGAGATAGATGTCTTTCGTTTTCATCATCATTTGGAACATGCTTTTAAAGTAATGCGGCGAATGCGGATCTTTTTCCGTATCGCTGTATGCGTGATGCATTCGATGCATAATTGCATAGGCGCGCGGATTTAAAAATGATGAACCTTGTGTAATGAATGTGAACACATAAAAGAACCGTTCCCAAAATTTATTCATTGTGAACATTTTATGTGCAGAATAGCGATGGAGAAAAAATGTTTGACTGAATAACGAAAGGAACCAATGTCCGAAAAAGAAGATCGCTATCGGCATAAATTATTTGGGGTTTTAATGAGACAACAATTGGGTTTAAATGTACACTCTAATTATCCATTCTGCAAGAACAGCAATAAATATTTTCTATAAATAACGAGGATATTTCTCTGTCGGATTTGTATATTATCTCATCATACAATCATTTTGGAGAATCCATGAAATTATTCCTCTATTATTTAATCATCATCTTTATGATCACAACATTCGCTGCATATGGACAGAAAAATAATAACCGGGCTGATGTTCACTCGTTTGGAAATTCTGATGAGATTACAATCAAACATCTCACTTTGGATTTATCTGTCAATTTTGGAACTAAAATACTTTCCGGAAGTGCTGTTCTAACTCTCGACCATAAAAAGAAAACCAACAAAATTGTCGTCGACACTCGTGACCTTTCGATTGAAAAAGTTACATTGGATGAGAAAGAAACTCCGACATCATTCGCACTGGGAGAAGAAGTAAAATTCCTCGGCAAAGCACTTACCGTTGCAATCACTCAAAAGACAAAATCTGTAAAGATCTATTATAGTACATCGCCTAACGCCGGCGCATTACAATGGCTGGAACCTTCTCAAACTTCGGGGAAAGAAAAACCATTCTTGTTCACGCAGTCTGAAGCAATTCTAGCCCGGACATGGGTTCCTTGTATGGATGGTCCCGGAGTTCGAATGACATATTCTGCAACAATTCACACCCGCCCAGATCTTGTTGCCGTGATGAGTGCATCTGGAAATGCCGGGACAAAAACTGCGGATGGAATTTATTCTTTCGAAATGAAACAACCGATTCCATCGTACTTGTTAGCACTTGCAGTTGGCGATCTGCAATTTCGTTCGTTGGGTAATCGCAGCGGTGTGTATGCAGAACCAAGCATGATAGAAAAGTCTGCAAATGAATTTGTTGATATAGAAAAAATGATCTCCGCCGCCGAAGAATTGTATGGACCGTACCGTTGGGAACGATATGATCTACTCGTCCTCCCACCAAGTTTTCCGTTTGGCGGAATGGAGAATCCGCGGTTAACATTTGCTACACCGACAATTCTTGCGGGCGACCGCTCACTGGTTGCGCTGGTTGCACACGAACTCGCTCATTCGTGGTCCGGAAATCTTGTAACGAATGCGACTTGGAATGATTTCTGGCTGAATGAAGGTTTCACCGTATATTTTGAACATCGGATTATGGAGAAAGTATACGGACGTAATTATTCCGAAATGCTTTCCGTTCTTACTCTTAAAGACTTAAAAGAAGAAATTCAGTCAATCGGCGCGACCAGTAATGATACTAAATTAAAACTCGATCTTATCAATCGCGATCCGGATGATGGAATGACCAATATTGCATACAACAAAGGATATTTTTTCCTTCGATTATGTGAAGAGACGTTCGGACGTGAACAATGGGATGTTTTTTTAAATAAATATTTTGATGAAAATGCATTCACAACAATGACAACAGAAATATTTCTTGATAAATTGAACACACATTTCAAGATCAAAGAAAATTCATCTCTTACCAACAAACTGAATATCGCGGCTTGGGTCTATGGTCCGGGATTACCGGAAAACTATCCAAAACCACAATCAATTGAATTTGAGAAAGTCACTGCACAGGTGAATGTATTTTTAGATGGTACACAAGCATCAAAATTAAACACGCAGGACTGGACAACGCATCACTGGCTCTATTTCCTCCGCAATCTTCCCGATACAGTACGACTAGAAAAAGTGATCGAACTAGATTATGCGTTCAATTTTACTCGTTCAGGAAATTCTGAGATCTTGTGTGAATGGTTTCAGCGATGCATTAAAGTGAACTACGAAACAGCGTTCGGTCCGATGCGCAATTATTTAATGAATGTGGGGCGGCGGAAACTGATCAAACCATTGTACACCGAACTTGCAAAAACTCCCGCTGGAAAAACATGGGCACAGGAAGTGTATGCAAAAGCTCGTCCCGGGTATCATTCGGTAACCTATAATACGATCGATGGAATTTTAAAGTAGCTTGTCAAGCCACGATGATGTAGTCCACCTTTAAGGTGGGCTACATCTATAAACTTTTCTAATGAAAAATTATTCTATCCTCTTTCTCTTTCTACTTTATGCTTGTACAAATCAATCCAAAACATCCAAGACAACTGTTCCCGCAGATTCACTTCACATTCAAAAAAACAAATGGATTGAACGTTCGTATTTAATTGGTAAACAATTCTATAAAGTATATACCCCCGCTTGGGAAGGTGCGAATGGTGCAATCGGAGATGCATATCTCTTCAAAGCAACAAATGACTCTTCCCTTCTCCGGCGTTATTTATACCAATACGATCTAAAACAAATGAACAATGGAACATGGGTTGATGACCGCGCATGGATCTGCCTTGCCGAATTATATTGGTGGGAATTCTCTGGGCGAAAACAAATGCAATGGGTCGAGGATGCAAAGGTTCGATATCTTGATGCACGCAAGGAAGGAAGACTTTCTTCGCACGAAGGATTTTGGAGTTGGTATAATTACCCCCCGAACGCAAACATCAACGAACAGATCATTACCAACAGTAATATGAATCAGCTAGTTGCCGTTGCGTGTAAATTATTTGAAGCGACCGGCGACAGAAGATTTTTGGAAGATGCATTAACAGTATGGAATGGCAACGGAAAAATCCCGGGAATTGAAAAGACCTTCTATCGCGGAAATGGCATCTGGCAAGGCAAAGGTGGTCTTGCAGCATTCGGGAAACAACTTCCGTGGGAGTCAGCAAGTTATCTATCGGTATTGGCAGCATTATATCACGCAACACACGACGTGAAATACAAAACAATCGCCATTGCTTCCGCAAAACATATTCTCAATACAAAAACAAAATGGATCGATTCAATCGATTGCTACCAAATACACATGGACGGCAATGGCGCATTCGTCCATTTTTTATTAGATGCGTACGAGATTGCACCGAATGAGTTGTCAGAAATTCCCGGAATTGTAGAAAAGATGCTGGAACATGTTTGGACGAACAATCACGGAAAAGCGACCGTCACATTGCATCGCGAACTTGACCACGCAATCCGCAATGGATGGAATCCGAACGGCGGCGAAGATGGATATGGAGTTGATGAGATTGGAACTGTTCACGCACAATCACAGGCGCTGAGAGCGTTTGGAGTGTTTGCGTATTTCAAAACTCTCTCGCAAAGCCGCTAAGATGCAAAGAATGCGTTAGTAATAAATTGTGCTATCAAATGGTTGAAATACACAACCGGTAAATACGCAATCAATCCAATAAAAATGCAATCCCGAATCGTATCTTTTGACACAATTCTCTCTTGCCACACTCTTTTATAAAGATAAACCGAAAACGGAATATTCAACAAAACTGCCGTTATTGTTCCTGGATTATACATTCCTAACACAAACAAGCCGCTGATGTGAGGCATCAATGCATTCCAAAAGATGATCGCTTGTAATATCAAAAGAATTGATAATTTTTTTGTCGTTCGTTTGCCTTGTAAACAAATGAATGTTACCAAGAATGGGATAATTGTTACGAGAAAAAGCGAAACATCTAACTGCGTTGTTGAGAATTGAAGATGTTCGAAGAATGGAATTGTCGTACGGAGTTCCGAAAGATGCACCGACATCCATTGAGTCATTGTCAGCGCTTCTTCCAGATTGTGGATTGAAAGAATGATTGGAATAGACCAAAATAATCGTTTTATGTCGGGATGTGTCATTGAGAAATATACGAACTCAACCATTCACACAATAATGATTTAAAAAATAAAAGGACGGCCAACTGACCGTCCCACTATAACAGTTAACGATGTAAATTTTGAACGGTTCAATTATTTCATCAATATCAATTTTTTCGTTGCCGTAAAATTACCAGACTGCAATGTGCAGAAATATACCCCATTAGAGAATCCCGTTGCATTCCATTGGATGGAATAGAGTCCTGCATCTTTTTGTTCATTTACCAATGTGGCAATTTCTTTCCCAAGGACATTATACACTTTCAATGTTACAACATTTCTTATTGGTAATTGATAACTGATCACTGTCGAAGGGTTGAAGGGATTGGGATAATTTTGCAATAACAAAAATGAATTCACTTGTGCAAATTTTTCTTCAACTGCATTGACTCCAGATGTTTTTACCGTGATCGTTGTATCATTCATGGTTACATTATTGATACTCTTTAGATTCTTAAGCTGGATGGAATATGTTGTCCCGAACGCTAGAGAAGGAACGCTAAGAGATATCTTTGAGACATCAAAATTTACTCCCCATTGAATGCTTGACGGATTTCCAATTGAATGATCGATAATAAAATTTGTCTTTGTCACTGCTGACACCGAATCAAGGTATCGGGAAAAATCGATAATAATTGATGTGGTATTTAGATTCATCACGGAAACAACTGCCGGTGACATTGAGGTCTGCCATATCTCTGCGGCGAATTCCGGGTGATCAATGAATGGATTTCGATTATTTTGAATAGCAAAGATTGCATTGTTTCTATTGATCTCTTTTACACTAACGGTGTCAAGTGTATGCCATGAGAACAAAAGATTTGCATACCATGGAAGCAGATCAGCTTTATTTGTTCCGTCGCTTGTTGACCATCCCGCATCTTCAGTGTAATACCTTGTGGACATATAAAAATGTCCGCGCGCTAAGTCCCCTTTATATGCGGTGATCGGTTCAAACACCGTACCGCTGAATCCGGGAAATGTATTCGGTCCTAATTTGCTTCCGTTTTGTGAAGTCCATGTTGGAGCGGAAACGTTTCCGTAGTTATAATTATTTCTTCTGCCGTTAACATAACCATCAGTTGGGAAAAGATGAAAGAGATCGGAATACATCGGTGTAAGATCACTGAACCAGCTTTTTGGCCATGAGTGTTCACGATTGTAACAACTATTTTCGCCACTATAATTGCCGCATTGATTTGTCGAAAATGTGTACTCATATGGCGGCGTTCCACCAGGAATATCGGAATACATATCCCATACCTTTCCATTAGACTTTTTATCGGTACTCTGAAACGCTGTCCACAGAGCATCATAACTAATGGAAGTATGACCTTTGATAATATTATGCAATGCTAAACGAAGAGCGGTACCGTATAATTTATAAGCACCGTCATAATAATCGACAACTTTCGGGGATTGAATTTTAGTTTCACGTGAGATAATATTTGATTGCCCAAAAAGTGATGTAAGAAGGGAAAACGTTAACAACAAGGCAAATGTGAAAATTGTATAAAATTTCATGTAAATAGTTCCCAAGTAATAGATTTCAATTATCCATTTAAGTTACAAGAATCTCCAATGAATTCATAACCACAGGTCATTAAAATTCTTTCATTGTATTATTGTCTACCGATTGGATAATTAGGTTTTATATCTAACGGTTGGAATTTCAAATCACTTTCATTCCCCATTCTATCAACTGCTGATACGGCAATGCCGTTTAACTTTTCTATTGATTCATCCACCTTCACTTCGCCATTTCTGTTACGCGATTCTTTACGAACTATTCTAGTCAGAGGAATTACGAATGAACTATCGTCGCGATTACGGATGATGGTACTCCAATTCTTTTCATATTGAAAATAGACTACGGTTCTGAAAACATCGCTTTTATTATTATGACTCCACGAAATTGTCATTGTATCATTTGCAATGGTTGAATTGACAACCGGTGATGAAGGTGCATCATTATCAAGCCATGGTGAAGGCGGAACAAGTGCTTGTTTTTGATACGGTCCGTTTTTTAAAACAGGATTTAAAGCGCTGCTGTCTCTCATAAATGATTTCATACTAAAATGCACTTGGCCGGGAGCATCCGGAATAATGCCACGCGTGATCATGATCTGATTGAATATTTCGTCAGCAGTCTTCTCTTCCCGCGGTCGATTGATGATCATTCCAGGCCATAGATTTCTCCTCTGCGTATTTTCTTTTGCCCACCAGCC
>JANXZD010000324.1 GCA_025355705.1 Bacteroidota bacterium
GTATTTTCAAGTTCTTCAGGAAGGAACATTTCATCCGTGTATTTCCACAACGTATTCAAGGCGCGTTGAGCGCGGCGGTGACTCTCTTCTGTTCCATCGCCAAGACGCAAGACCCATTGACTGCTATGGCGAACATGATAACGGATTTCTTTGATCGCTTTTTGCGAAATCCCACTCAACGGCTCAAATGTACTTTTCTGTAATTTGTCAAACAGTAAAACACCAAACGAATCATATAAAAACTGACGAACGATCGTCTGTGCAAAATCACCATTCGGTTGTTCTACCAATAAAAGATTTTTGTATTCAATCGCTTCGCGGAAATAAACGAGATCGTCTGGTGTTCGATTTTTCCCTTCCAAATCCGCCGCAGCACGATACAAAAAGTTTGCCTGACCGATACAGTCCAAACCGATGTTTGCAAGTGCAATATCTTCCTCTAAAATCGGTGCATGAGCACACCATTCCGACAATCGATGACCAAGGATCAATCTGTCGTCGGCAAGTCGGATGATATATTCAAAAATTTTATCATTCATGGTTTTTTCCACAATTCATCATCAAGGGTATGTTTATAGAATTGCGGATGGCGGTATACTTTATCCGATGCAGGATCGAAAAATGACGGAACATCCTCCGGTGTCGTTGCGCTAATATGTTCAGATTTTACAACCCACATACTTTTCACTTTTCCTCTGCGAGCGAATACATCACGTGCATTTTGGATGGCATTCTCAGCATCAGCCGCACGAACACTACCGGCATGTTGATGTGGTGAATTATCGGATTCTTGGATGAACACTTCCCAAAGATCCCACTGGTCGTTTTTGTTTTCAGACATAGGATATTTAATTAAAAAATAGAAAATCACTCTGAGCAAGTTCGAGCGAAACGAGAACGCGCCGAAGAGTGATTCATCTTTCGACGGGTCGCAAAAAAAAAACGTTGTGACTTGCTCAAGATGACTATCGCTCTTATGCTGCTGATTTGTTTTTCAATCGCTGTTTCTCTTCGTACGCTCTTGCTGCGTCACGAACCCATTGTCCATTACTGTGTGCATTCCGTCGCTCTTCCAATCGTTCGTGATTGCATGGTCCGTTTCCATTAATCACAGCATTGAATTCTATCCAATCAATCTCTCCGGTTTCCCAACTTCGCGTAGATTCATTGAATTTCAATTGTGCATCAGGGATTTTTATGCCCCAAGCAAGAGCTTGATCAACGGTCATATCGATGAATCGCTGCCGGAGTTCGTCATTACTTTTTAATTTGATCTTCCACTTCATCATATCCGCACTGTTCGGAGAATTCGAATCATGCGGACCGAACATCATGAGTGTCGGCCACCAGAATCTGCTGAAAGATTCTTGAACCATTGCCTTCCCCTTTTCACCTGAAGTAATAAGAGCAGCAATAATTTCCATTCCTTGTTTTTTGTGAAAGTTCTCTTCTTTACAGATACGAAGCAATGCGCGGGAGTAAGGACCGTAAGAACATTTCGCCATTGTGGTTTGATTGATGATCGCTGCACCATCAACCAACCATCCGATCATTCCCATATCTGCCCATGAAAGGGTTGGGTAATTAAATATAGAGGAATATTTTGCTTTGCCTTGATGGAGTTGATCGAACATTTCTTCGCGCGGAATTCCAAGAGTTTCAGCGGAACTGTACAAATAATGACCATGACCCGCTTCATCCTGCACTTTTGCGATCAGTGCAAGTTTGCGGCGAAGTGAGGGTGCTCGTGTGATCCAATTTCCTTCGGGGAGCATTCCAATAATTTCGGAATGTGCATGCTGCGAGATAAGACGGATCAGCTGCTTGCGGTATTTTTCCGGCATCCAATCATTTGGTTCGATCGTTTCACCGTTGGCAATGCGCTGATTGAATTGTTCTTCCAGATATGCGATGTTTTCGCTTTTTCCAATCACTGATACCTCTTTAGAATTGTGGTTCTGCTGAGATGAAACTGAAAGAATATACAAAGCCAAAATCGTTTTACAAAAACAATTATTTCCGCTCAGCTGAATAGAACTTATTCACCCATTTCGTGCGTTTCGGTATTGTGTTCAATGCTGAACAAGAACTTCGCCTTCGGATTATTATCAATTGCACGCTGTAATGCATATTTAGATTCAGAGATGAATACTAAATTACCATGTTTATCATAGAACATTGAATGAGGATGGATCGTTCTGAGCCATTCAATATCGGCTTCTTTTTCATATTGAACCCATGACGCTTTGTTCAACGCGAGCGGGCGGAAAAGACAGGGGGCACCGTATTCATTTTCTAATCGATACTGAATAACATCAAATTGAAGATCGCCAACCGTACCAACCACTTTCCTGTTTCCTTGATTCTGCAGAAACACTTGCGCAAGTCCCTCATCGGTCAATTGAAGAATACCTTTTTCCAATTGTTTTGATTTAAATGGATCGGTGAGCTGCAATTCTTTGAAGATTTCAGGAGAAAATGTTGGAATACCCTTATACATCATCTGTTCGCCTTCGGTGAGTGTATCTCCGATCTTGAAATTTCCGGAATCATACAGACCGATCACATCGCCGGGATAAGCAAAGTCAACAACGCTTTTATCCTGCGCCATAAATGAAGTTGGGTTTGCAAATTTTAGTTCGCGTTTCAACCGAACATGATAATAAAATTTATTCCGTTCAAATGTTCCCGAAACGATCCGAAGGAATGCAATTCTATCACGATGACGAGGATCTAAATTCGCATGAAGTTTGAAAACAAATCCGGAGAACTTTTCTGTGGTCGGATCAATAAACCCCTTTGTTGTCTCACGCCCTTGAGGTTTTGGAGCGATCTTCACGAATGTTTCAAGCAGTTCCTTCACGCCAAAATTGTTCAACGCGCTTCCAAAAAACACAGCAGCAGAATTACCGGCAAGATAATCCTGAACATCAAATTTCGGATACACGCCTCTAATGAGATCGATATCATGTTTCAATTGCACGGCTTGTTTCCCAAATTGATCGTGCAGTTTCGGATCATCAACACCGCTGAATGAAACGATATCTTCTTCGATCCGTTGTTTATTTGGCGTGAAAAAATTGAATGTATTCTCATGAATGTTGAAGACGCCACGAAAATTTCCGCCGATACCCATCGGCCACGACAACGGGCGGACATGAATATTCAATTTTTCTTCGATCTCATCCAGCAGTTCGATCGGATCTCGCCCTTCACGATCCAATTTATTAATGAATACGATCACCGGTGTATTTCGCATCCTGCACACATTCATCAATTTTTCTGTTTGCTCCTCTACCCCTTTTACGCAATCGATCACAAGAATTACGCTGTCAACGGCAGTCAGTGTGCGATACGTATCTTCAGCAAAATCTTTATGACCGGGAGTATCGAGAAGATTTATCGTATAATTATTGTAGGAGAAAGTCATGACGGAAGTTGAAACAGATATTCCGCGCTGCTTTTCGATTTCCATAAAATCGGATGTCGCCGTTTTTTTTATCTTATTCGATTTTACCGCACCGGCAATTTGGATTGCACCGCCATACAACAGAAGCTTTTCTGTGAGCGTAGTTTTACCCGCGTCAGGGTGACTGATAATTGCAAAAGTCTTTCGATTTTGAATTTGCTTCAAAATGTTCATAATATTCGTAGTAAATTATATTCGAGAAAAATAGGAGTTACGGATCGCATTAATGATCTAATGCGATAAAACGACTGAGGTAGTTACGTGTGGATTTGAACTTGCATATATCAATATACAAAAAATGAGAGCAAAAAAGAAATTACAATTTTCATTATATGGATATCACTGTGTCTGGATTTGCTTTATTATTTTTTCAACAATCTTTTCAATCTGATCTTCGCTGGAAATATCAAACCACGTGATCCGTTCTTCTTTCCTAAACCATGTCATTTGTCGTTTTGCGAAACGGCGGGTATTTTGCTTCATGAGTTCGATCATTCGTTCTTTTGAAATTTCATTGCGAAGGAACGCGAACGCTTCCTTATATCCTACGGTCTGAAGTGATTGGAATCGATCGTCAAATCCCATATTCGCTAATTGTTGTATTTCGTCTAAAAATCCATTTGCGAACATCCTATCAACACGATTATTGATACGGTCATAAAGTTCTTTGCGTTCCCAATTTAAGCCAAAGAAATAGGCATCATACATCGTATCCACGGTATGCTGTTTGTGGAATTGAGAGATTGGGGTTCCGGTTTCATGAAATATTTCTAAGGCACGGATCACTCTACGAAATTTTGTTGCATCCATGGTTGCGGCAGATTCAGGATCGATGGATTGGAGTTCTTTGTAGAGTGCAACTTTTCCCTCCCGCTCCAAACGGCGTTCCAATTGTTCACGAACTTCTCCGGATATTTTCGGTTGTCCGAAAAATCCATCGACGATTGCTTGAACGTACAGACCTGTTCCACCAACGATGATCGGTAGTTTTTTTTTATCAAGAATTTGGAAAATGACTTTTCTTCCTTGTTCCTCAAAATCTCCGGCGTTGAATTTTTGATCCGGCTCGAGCAGATCGATGAAATGATGAGGTGCGCGATGAAGTTCTTCGGTGCTCGGCTTTGCAGTTCCAATGGTGAGATGTTTAAATATTTGACGTGAATCAGCAGAAATGATTTCTACCGGAATTCTTTTTGCAATAGACAATGCCAACGCCGTCTTTCCGGATGCTGTTGGACCGACCAGAACAAGTATTTTGGGAAGAGTTGACACGCGAATTAAAAATCTGAC
>JANXZD010000332.1 GCA_025355705.1 Bacteroidota bacterium
CAAGAATCTGTCAGAGAAGGCATTCGACGGATATATAACGATAAACATCAAAAAATCTTAACTTTTTAATAAAATTTTTATACCACTTATTTTACACGCGAAACAACTACTAAATTTCTTGTGCCCTATCTCCGTTCCTTCGTTCCTTTGCATTTTTCAATGGTACCGAAAAAATCACCACCGTGTGCAATAATAATTTTTTTGACAAGTGGTGATTGGATGAACTGAGAGAGGGTTTCTTGAAAGTACGATTCAGGACTGAAAGGAAGAACAACGGTGATCATAAACGTTATTGCCTTTGTAATGATTATTTGGAAGGTAAATTTCTATGGTAATATAAAAGGAAGATGAAGCGAAAGCAACCAGAAAGACGTGGCATTTCTTGCGGATTTTATGGAAACCAATAGCATTTCTTACTAAAATGAACCACATAGGCATATAGAAACATAGTCTTACTATCTGACCTTATGTGTCTATGTAGTTTAAAAAATTATTAACTGAGTTTCTTAAATACCAGCTTTCCTTCCCCTTCCATCCCCAGCTCGATCGCATCTCCATCGTTGATCTCACCGGCTAAAATCTTTGTCGACAATGCATCAATGATATATTTCTGGATTGTACGTTTTAACGGACGTGCGCCGTAACTCGGATCGTATCCCAAACGCGCAATCCATTCTTTTGCATCATCCGTAACAACAAGCGTCATTTCTTTTTTCGCCAGCATGTGATCAAGACGTTTCAATTGAATATCAACCACCTTCTTGATATCGTTTCGCGTGAGCGGTTTAAAAAGGATCACTTCGTCGATACGATTCAAAAATTCCGGGCGGATCGTTTGTCGCAGTAAGTGGTTCAATTGCGAACGGAGATCGCCCGCAAAGTTCTGCCAATCTTCATCAGATTTCACCTGTGCCATTCGTTCCTGTATCAAATGGGAACCAAGATTCGACGTCATGATCACGATCGTATTCTTAAAGTTCACTGTCCGTCCTTGCGAATCGGTCAGCCGTCCTTCGTCCAATAATTGAAGAAGAATATTGAACACTTCCGGATGCGCTTTTTCAATCTCATCAAGCAGAACAACAGAATACGGTTTTCTCCTCACCGCTTCTGTCAATTGTCCCCCTTCTTCGTAACCGACATATCCCGGCGGCGCACCAATAAGACGCGAGACGGAATGTTTTTCCATATACTCGCTCATATCAATTCGCACCATTGCATTTTCATCGTTGAACAATAGTTCGGCGAGCGATCGCGCAAGTTCTGTCTTTCCAACTCCGGTCGTTCCAAGAAAGATGAACGAACCAATCGGACGTTTTTCATCCTGCAATCCGGCACGGCTTCGTCTGATCGCGTCTGCAACTGCTTTTACGGCTTCTTCCTGATTCACCATTCGTTCATGAATTTTATCTTCAAGATGAAGAAGTTTCGAGCGCTCGCTTTCCAACATTCGTGTTACGGGAATGCCTGTCCACTTCGAAACGATCTCAGCGATATCTTCCGCATCGACTTCTTCTTTAAGCATTTTTTGCGTTTTCTGAAGTTCGGAAAGTTTCCCGGTTGCATCTTTTAATTTTTTTTCCAGAGTTGCCAGTGTTCCGTATCGAAGCTCGGCAACTTTTCCAAGATCTCCTTCCCGCTCTTGTTTATCCGCTTCGATCTTTACATTCTCGATCTCTTCTTTCATCGTGCGAATGGATTGAATAAGATGTTTCTCATTTTCCCAATGCAAACGGAGTACGCTCCGTTTTTGATTCAACTCTGCAAGATCTTTTTCTATTTCTTCAATATGAGATGTTATGGCAAGACGATCAGCATCGTTCGTATATTCTGCAGAAAGTTCACGACGCACCGCTTCACGCTCGATCTCAAGTTGTTTTACTTTACGTTCGATGTCATCCAGTTCTTCCGGCATCGAATCGATCTCGATCCGCAATTTTGCAGCAGCTTCATCAACAAGATCGATCGCTTTATCAGGAAGAAATCTATCCGAAATGTATCGATGACTTAATTGAGCGGCGGCAACGATCGCTCCGTCGGTGATCCGAACACCGTGATGCACTTCATATCGTTCCGCAAGTCCGCGCAGAATAGAAATGGTATCTTCAACACTCGGTTCATCAACTAGCACAGGTTGAAATCTCCGCTCAAGCGCCGGATCTTTTTCGATGTATTTGTGGTATTCATCAAGTGTCGTCGCACCAATCGCACGCAGATCACCCCGTGCGAGTGCAGGTTTCAGCATATTGGCAGCATCAACAGAACCTTGCGCTGATCCTGCACCGACAAGTGTATGAAGTTCATCAATAAAGAGAATGATCTCTCCGTTGGACTCTTCAACTTCTTTCAGTACTGCTTTCAATCGCTCTTCGAATTGTCCGCGAAAACTTGCACCGGCAATCAGCGCCGCCATATCAAGCGCAACAATTCGTTTTGATTTAAGACTTTCCGGAACATCGCCGGAAATGATTCTATGAGCGAGACCTTCGGCAATCGCCGTTTTTCCGACACCGGGCTCGCCGATAAGCATCGGATTATTTTTTGTCCGGCGTGATAAGACTTGCAATACACGACGAATCTCATCTTCCCGTC
This sequence comes from Bacteroidota bacterium, assembly GCA_025355705.1. Lineage (GTDB taxonomy): Bacteria > Bacteroidota > Ignavibacteria > UBA10030 > UBA8401 > UBA8401. The sequence continues at coordinate 2,593 of JANXZD010000332.1, forward strand.
CGATAACAGGATCGAGTTTTCCTTTTCGTGCAAGATCGTTCAAATCGCGTCCGAATTTTTCAAGCGATTGATATTTGTCTTCGGGATTCTGATCTGTAACACGCTGCGTTCCACGAACATCTTTCAATGCTTTCAACACACCAACTTTTGTTACACCTTGATCAACAAGTAATTTCACTCCGGCGTTGTTCTTTTGTTCAAGCAACGCAAGAAGCAAATGTTCCGTACTGACGTATTCGTCCTTCAGGTTTTCTGTTTCCTTTTGCGCTTGTTCTAACACTTTTTGAAACGAAGTGGAAGCAAACTGCTGTCCTCCGGTTACTTTCGGCAATTTTTCTACAACTTCGTTTATCTTTATTTTGATGTAATTAACATTTGCACCAAGTTTTTGCAGTAATGGCGTAACAATTCCTTGAGCGTCCTGCACCAACGCCGCAAGGAGATGCTCCGGCTCGAGCGATTGGTTGCCGTACGATGTGGCAATCTCCTGCGCATTCTGCACAGCTTCTTGTGATTTTATTGTAAATTTATTGAAGTTCATTTTGATAGCTTTAAGATATTTTCACTTTTTTCTGTAACTGAATTCCCGCCGGAGTGACAATGGTTCTACATTCTTTACGTTCTTCCTGCTCTTCGCGGTAAATGTTTTAGGTTTATTTTAATCTCGCATTTTGCATTCGTGTAAATTCTTTTTCTCTTTCTTTAACTACTGCAGGTATCATCAGTAGTTCGGATAATTTATATGCAGGAACTACACTGACGAGTCCGTTATTTTGGTTACTCTCTCCATAATTTCCTGAGACTACCCCGACTAGAAATAATTTAGCAGGGAGATAGAAATTTCCGGTATCTTTTGCTGCAGGAGTATAGTAATAGAGCGGAGAACCATTACTTCCCTTTGACAGTTCAGTTTCAACCAAGTACAGTTCGGTATATCCCTTGTCGGTTAAATAATTTTCATCCGACATCTGAGCAATTTTACCAAATCTCACAACCGGAATATTCTTAAAAGTTCCAATGTGCGAAGCCAATATGCCCGTATGGAAAACTTCATCTCCTTCCGTGATATTCTCTCTTTTGATGAAATCCATCGGTGCGATCATTCCAACGGGAGTGAATAAGAAATCGTATCTGTTCAAATCCGGATATGCTGGAACGATCGCAAGATCAACGGTCGAATCCGGATGCAGGAAATATCTTGGCGCTCCATTTTCAAGCAACGGAACGTTCAAAGTGTCAGAGTATCCATCTTTTCTGTTGATCCGGATATACACCGTATCAAAGAAGGATCCATTACTTTTCTTCAGCGTATTTTTTACAGTAACCAAGTAGCCGAAATTTGCCGTATCAGCATTTTGATTTGCTTTGAGTAAAACAAAAAAACCGGTCCCTTGTGGAATTAATCGTTTGCTCGAATCTTTCACAAAAATAAATGCAATTGATTTTTTAACCTGTGATGGAATTTTTGCCGCAAGTGATAATGAAACTGCCAGCAATAAAGCGAGTAATAGATATTTTGTTTTCATTAAGATTTCTTCCGTTAATTCCTGAATGATTGATTATTTATCTTCATCGGTTGTTTGACCAAATTGTTTTTTACCAGCTTTTTCTTCAATAACAGTTTCCATTGCATTCCTTTTGTCCTGGTTCTGAAAATCGGAAAAGACCGATGCTGCGGCAAAGTTTCCTGAATTGCTCATTTTTTTATTGATGATCGCCATGAGCAACGCAATTGCCAGCGCAATCAGAATTATCCAAACGAATAGATCCATCATAATATTTATTCTTCCACCACAAAGTCACGAAGACACAAAGAACACTTAAAATTCTCCGGCTTTGTGTCTCTGTGGTTAATAATAAACTACAGTTTTACCACCTGGGCCTGTATCACTTCATTTATTCGCCCAACAATCGAAGCGATCGTTGAAGCAGACGGTTGAGCATTTAATTTTAATGTACAGCAGGCAGTTTGTGTTCCTTCAAAGATCAAATTCTCAACTTCTTGAATATTGATCTCCGCTGATTTCAGATCGTTGAACACATTTGCAAGCACTCCCGGTTTATCATAATGCCGTATAACCATTTGATATTTTGCAGCCGTTACTTTTGCTTTGTTCACCCAATTCCTCACCGTTCCGCGTTCTTTGTATTGTTTAATGATCGCTACCGTTTCATCCGCAATTGCATTCTGTGCCTGTTCCGTTGAAGCACCGATGTGATGTGTTCCATACACATTGGGAAGCGAAGCAAGTTTATTTGTGAACGGAGATGATGTATCTTCCGGTTCATCGGAAAAGACATCCGCACCGACACGGATCTTTCCTGATTTAGCCGCTTCAAACAATGCTTCTTCGTCAACAACTTCCCAGCGTGATGTGTTCAAAAATATCGCATTCGGTTTCATCATCGCAATCAATTCTTTGGTGATGATCTTTTTTGTTTCTGGTTTTAGTGCGAGATGAATTGAAATAACATCGCAGGCCGGAATCATTTCTTCAAGAAACTCAGCCCGTTCAATTCCATAGTTATCCGCATTCTCTTGTGTCAATGAACGTGACCATGCAATGACTCGCATACCAAATGCATTTGCTCGTCGGATAAATCCTTGACCGATCTGCCCGACACCAATAACACCGACCGTCTTTCCAAAAATCCCATCGGCTTTGGAATATTCACTCTTGTTCCATTTTGAATTCCGTAAATCAACAACATTGTCTGGTATTTTTCTGTCAATCGATAGAAGCAGTCCCATCGCAAGTTCTGCAACAGCAATGGAATTTTTCCCGGGACAATTTGAGACATAGATTCCGCGTGCATTCGCAGTTTTCATATCAATATTGTTTACACCTGCACCGGCACGGATGATCAGTGAAAGATTTTTTGCAGATGAAATACAATCAGCGCGGACTTCTGTGGAACGTACAACGAGAACATCGGCATCGTCGACTGCGATTGCAAGTTCTTCCGCTTTAAGCTTTGGTTTATTAACAACCTGCACACCAAGCGCAGTAAGATTATCAATTGTCGATTGTGGAAGTGAATCTGCTATAAGGACTTTCATACGATTTTTCCTTTATGAAACGTACATCATTATTCGAATATGTGTTACGTTAAAGTACGCCCTTTTTACCGCCTCATCAAACCTAATGACAATTAAAATAATCATCTACTACATCAAACGCTTTGATATAATAAAAGCGAGGAATGACCCTCGCCTTTATAGTTTTTCTCGGTAACTGAAGCAGTTTATTGATATTATTTATCGTCAACAACTTCAAAGTCAGCATTTTCAACTTTCTTTCCCCCGTCAGCGTTTTCACCTGCAGAAGATTGTTGTTGCTGCTGTCCGCCTTGTTCAGCACCCGGCTGAGGACCCGCTGTCTTTGCGGCTTCATACATCTTCGTTGAAGCCTCATTCCAGATCTTGTTCAATTCGTCCATCTTTTCTTTGATACCGGAATTTGTTTTGATCGCTTCTTCAAGTGCGGTCGCTGCAGATTCGATCTTTGTTTTTGTATCGGCATCCATCTTATCACCAAGATCAGTCATTTGTTTACGCGTTGAAAAAACGAGTGAGTCAGCTTGATTCTTCAATTCGATCTCTTCTTTTTTCTTTGCATCGTCTGCTGCATGTGCTTGCGCATCTTTCTTCATTTTCTCAACTTCTTCTTTGCTCAATCCGGAGGAAGACGTGATTCGGATATTCTGTTCTTTTCCGGTCGCTTTATCCTTTGCAGAGACCGAAAGCATTCCATTCGCATCAATATCGAGCGATACTTCAATCTGTGGTACTCCGCGCGGTGCCGGCGGAATTCCATCAAGATGGAATTTTCCAAGTGAGCGGTTATCGACTGCTAACGGACGTTCACCTTGCAGAATATGGATTTCTACGGATGTTTGACTATCCGCTGCCGTACTGAATGTTTCGCTCTTTTTTGTCGGGATCGTAGTATTGGCTTCAATCAGTTTTGTTAACACTCCGCCGAGCGTTTCAATTCCAAGTGAGAGCGGTGTAACATCAAGCAACAAAACATCTGTAACATCACCGGCAAGAACACCTCCTTGAATTGCTGCTCCAATGGCAACAACTTCATCCGGGTTCACACCTTTGTGTCCTTCTTTTCCGAAGAACTTTTTTACTAATTCTTGAACTGCCGGCATACGGGTCATTCCACCGACAAGGATCACTTCATCAATTTGATCGATGTTGTATCCGGAATCTTTGATAGCTTTCTCAGTCGGAGTTAGGCAGCGTTTTAATAGATCATCGACTAGCTGTTCAAACTTTGACCGTGCTAGCGTCATCGTAAAGTGCTTTGGCCCATCCTGTGTTGCTGTGATGAACGGAAGATTGATTTCCGTTTGTATGGATGAAGATAATTCGATCTTTGCTTTTTCCGCAGCTTCACGTAATCGTTGAAGAGCCATTGCATCTTTTAAAAG
>JANXZD010000347.1 GCA_025355705.1 Bacteroidota bacterium
GTGACAATCTGCTGTTCCGCATGACCCTGTTCATCGTTGATCGTATCGCGTAATAATGGAACGATATCAAAGAATCGCAGCCGCAATTTCATCTCTCCGGATTCAATACGGGAAATATCGATCAATTCTTCAAGAAGTAAGTTCAGCCGTTCAATATTGTTCAGTGCTTTCTGCAAAAAATCGCGGTTCACTTTTTTATCATCCACTGCCCCGTTCAGCAGTGTCTCGATCAGACCTTGGGTGGTGAACAGCGGCGTGCGAAGTTCGTGCGAAACATTCCCCAAAAATTCACTGCGCACTCGCTCCAGTTTCTCTAACTGAACGATATCCGCGCGAAACGCATCAAGCATGGTATTGAATGAATCAGACAGATGTTGCAGTTCATCCGAGGTATGAAGATTTACGCGATGAACGGATCTCTTATCATTCTGTGCATCGATCACTCGCTGGATCGATCGGAGCGGCCGGTGAACAAAAAAATAAAGGATACCGTACGAAATGAATACTGCCCCAACACCAATGAGCGCCGATAAGAAGAGTGAGATCGGAATGAAATGATACGAGATAATTCCGCCAAGAATGGCGATCACTACGGAGGTAAAAAGTTGGATTCGGAATGAATACATATAGTTGAAGATACGAGTTTCAGAAGAAATTGCACAGACTTTTTATTTATTCTTATCGGAAGGAATGATTTAATCACTTCGGGTTGAATTCCTCGCTGCTTGTCCGAAAGACTACTTTGTAGCGTCGGGGATGATTTATTCAATAACTAAAATAAAAAACCCTTCAACGATATAAACACTGTGAAGGGCATTCTTTCCACATCGAACATTGTTTCAAGATACTTTCTAAAAAAATGTCATTGCAAGGAGCCTGCCTACGCGAAGCCGATGCTTCGTTTCGGCAAAGGCAGGCAAAGCAATTTTTTTACCTTTGTGTATCAAGATTGCTTCGTTCGTAAAAAATATTCTATTCTTTCATCCGATAACCGACACCTTTGATCGTATCGATATAATCTGCATTGTTTCCAAGTTTTTCACGGATCTTGCGAATGTGAACATCAACGGTTCGATCAATCACGTAGACATCACTTCCCCAAATTTGTGAAAGAAGCGTTTCTCGAGTAACAACCTTTCCCGCATTTCGCACAAGGAATGTGAGCACTTCAAATTCCTTTTTCGGAAAGAATGTCTCTTTCTTACTGATATATACTTTATAATGCGAGCGGTTGATCTCAATGATGCCATGGCGCAGAATATCGGTATCCGTTCCCGCATCGTTTTTTGCGAAAGATTTTTTCCGCAGCGTCAGTTTAATCCGTGCCATTAGTTTGGGAATGCTCACCGGCTTGACAATATAATCATCCGCACCAAGTTCCAAACCGACAACTTCATCCACTTCGGAACCTCGTGCGGTGAGGAATATCACCGGAATTTTTGCCGTGGCAGAATTTTTCTTTAGCGTTCGAACCGCTTCCAGTCCGTCCATTTCCGGCATCATCACGTCGAGCAATATAAGACTTGGATTTTTCTTAGCTTGAGCAACGGCTTCGATCCCATTCTTCGCTGTAAGAACATCGAAGCCTTCTTTTTCGAGGTTGTATTTCAGAAAATCAATGATGTCACGTTCGTCGTCAGCAATAAGTATTTTTTGTTTCATAGTTTCCTTTCAATGCAAGACCAATATAGAGAAGATTGGCTCGGTCTTCAACGCACGGAATGTTAAGCGTATGTTAATTTATTGTTACGCCAATAATTACAGATACAATATTTCTAGATCATAAAATCACGAAGACACAAAGGAATAAAAGGATCATTAGGTTAATACATGGCATTATTAAACAACGGTGTTAACGCAAAGATAGCTGCTGTTTCAAATGAATCCTCCCGCGTAATAAGATCGCGCGTAAGAATGCCGAATGTTCCCTGTTTGCTCCGCACATCGACGTCCTCTGCGAACCGGTCGATCGCGACACCAAGATCGACCCCCTCAGTCATCACGGTATTGGCAAGTTCAGCAGGAAGTTCGATACTGCCGGAGCTTCCAAAGAAGAAGCGAGCTCCGTTAAAGACGCACGCCCAACTTTGCAGAAAGATTTTCTCACCGCTGTTGAACAATCCTCCTTCCACTCCAATGCTCAGAACTTTTTCATTGTCATGATGGTGATACACAGATTGTGCACGCTGTTGTGCGCCGCGCATCAGTTCGTCAATGGATTTAGGAGTATCGGAAACGCCGCTCCGTGCTTCAACCGATGAGAACGAGATGGATGTCCGATCGATACCGAAGTGCGATGAGATCTTTTCAACTGCTTTTTTTACGCCGTTGATCTTAGGAACTCGCGTGCTTGCGATGATGATGATCATGGAGTGGTGGTCTAAGTAAAACCGAGTGCAGCTATTTCTTTAATTTTTCCAGTGTCGGCGGAGTCGGAAATAATTTTTCAAATGGAACGGATTTTGTTTTTCCTTCGACCGTGACAAGAATAATCTCTGTCTTCCCGTCTGCAAATTCCGAGATCACTTGTCGGCAGGCACCGCATGGTGTAATGAATCCTTTTTCATCTGATGAGACGGCAACGGCAACAATGGTCCGCTTCCCTGCGTGGGCTGCTTGAAAAATTGCATTCCGTTCCGCGCATATGGCAAGTCCGTAGGATGCGTTTTCCACATTACTGCCGGAAAAGATCGTCTGATCACCGGTCAACACTGCGGCCCCGACCCTGAATTTAGAGTACGGCGAGTAGGAGTGTTCTTTTGCGTTTATTGCGTGCTGAACCAATGCATCCCGAAGTTTTTTATTCATTGCAAGCCCTTTATCAATTTCTGAAATGAAGATTACGCAAATACTCCCACGAATACAACCCCGTTGCGTGACTATCTCCCCAGGTGATCTGTATTGCATAGCTCCCAACCGGAACGATCGCCTTGACATCATAATGTCCGGGGAGTTTCGGTTTCAATACCGGAAGGATTTGCTGCATCAAAATCGTTTCCCCTTTACATTCTGCGCACGGACATTCATCGCGAAGCTGCTGGATCTTGAATGGAGTGATAACGCCATCATCCCACGTGAATGTGATCGTTTCCTTGTCGGTTTGTTTAATCGCTGTTGGTCTCATGATACATTATAGTAGTGTAATTTTATGTCTGCTGTTTTTTTTTATACGCTGCTCGTGAATGTACGAAAAGTGAAACAAAGTCCAAACAAGAAGGAACGTATTTCATTTAATTTTTTCGCCGTCGCGGTTCTTCCACAAATTTATATAGGATAAAAAATGAGCTCACGGCAAGGATCGCCGTCATAATGAACACCGAATCATAACCGATCTTCGGAACAGACCATCCGAACAATAAACCAATGAGCATTGTCGGTGCCGTCAGCGTATTGGTGATCCCGATATACAACGGGCGTTCATTTTCTTTGCACAATTCTGCAATGAACGATAATCGTGAAATGACCTGCACTTGCAATGCACATGCTAAAAAGATGAACACCAGTCCATACATCAAAATATTGATAGAGAAAACGGCGAGTAACGCGGCAGCCGCAGAACAAAATGCCAGCAGCAATAAATTCACTTTGTGTCCATAGGTATCCGCAATGATTCCCAGGACAATATTGGCAACAACATTTGTCGTCATGACAATTGCCGTGAACGTTCCGGCGTACGATGCGGGAAGATCGAATTTCTCTATTGCAAAGACGGAGTAGAATGACGCAACCGCGATGGACATCACAGCGCATGCATCGGCAAAAAGGAAATATCGAAAATTGGAATCGCTTCGAATGATCCGTTTGGCTTCAGCGATAATGTTGACTGATTTTTCGTGCTCACGAGTATTGATCGACGGTTCTTCGGATATGTGCAGCAAAAAATAGAACGAGGTCATTGTAATGAAGAATGCCGTAATGAAAAGGAATGAGAAGTTCAACGGAAAATATATTGATGCTAATATCACACTGACGATCGATCCGCCGATGATCCCTGCCGCCGATCCGAGCAGTTGACGCATACCCATTAAACGCCCGCGCAATTTTATCGGCACTGTTTTCGTGTACACCTGAAACCACGGCAGACCGGAAAGACTGCCGAACACAGCCACTAAAAAGATCAATAAAAGAAAAAATGGAACCGCGAATGCCGAAGAAACCTTGCCGACAATGAAGAAAGCGGCAGCACCGCACACAAGCAGCATGGCACGATGAATAAAACCCCACCCAACCATTGTCGGTTTAAAGAAAATTCGACGCTGTAAATAGAAGGCAACAAATGCGGATGGGATGTTCGCACCAAGCGTCCACAATACTTGTACGGAACTTATTGAGAGCGGACTTCCTCCCAATTCTTTAATGAACACCGGAATGATCGTTTGTACAGAGACGACACTCATCCCTAACACATAAAAGGAGCCGTCCAATAAATGATATCGAAGATTCCGGCGAAGAGAAGATATTTGCTCTTGAGGATGATCTGTCGGTGTTGGAAGAAGTTTTGATAACATACTTTATAAAAATACAAAATTTCAGGAAAGAAATCAGTATTCTTCTCCTTCCAAGTGTTCAATACTATAATCAGAAAACGGGACATTCCGTACAGCGGAACAAGTCCCGAAGGTCCGAAGGACTCCTTTGGAGGATCGCGTTGTGATTCGGGATGATGTAATATTTTTAATGAAGACACGACCGTGCTATATAATCTGTGGCAAGACATTCACTTTTTCCGTATCTTTATTCTATGATAGATGAAAAAGAGCCGAATATACCAAAACGCAGACATATCCGTGAATGTGTCATGCAGGCGTTGTATGCAATTGAAATTTCAAAAGATCCCCCGCAGCATGTCGTCGATACTATTTTGAGCCAATTGAAAGAAGATTCTGCCGATTTCGATTTTGCTCAATCACTGTTCATCAAAGCAATAACACATCAAGTTGAGATCGATAAACGGTTAAAATCAAAGACCGAACATTGGGAATTTCACCGGATCGCGTTGATCGATAAGATCATTCTGCGCATGTGTTTGTGCGAACTTCTCTTCTTTCCTGATATTCCTCCAAAAGTCACCATCAATGAAGCGATCGAAATAGCAAAAGACTACAGTACTGAAAATAGTGGAACGTTTGTCAATGGAATTATGGACGCCATTCTCACCGATCTGAAAAAAGAAGGTGTAATGAAAAAAACCGGCCGCGGACTGATCGATTCGCAAGCAAAAAAATCTCACTCGTAAATTGGTAATGACACCACATTCGCCCGGTCATAACAGGTCCCAAATTTTTGTTTGGACGCTCTTCGATTTTGCCAACACATCATTTTCGGTGATGATCGTTGCGGTGGGATATTCTCTTTATTTCAAAGAAATTGTCGCCGGCGGCAGCGGACGGGGAGATTTATTATGGGGAATCGCCGTCAGTATCTCAATGCTCCTCACGGCGATCATTGCACCGGTGCTTGGTGCCGCCGCCGATTTTTCATCACGCAGGAAACGCTTTCTCTTCGGATTCACGCTCGTCAGCATCATTGCTACCGCACTGCTGTATTTTGTTGATGCTGGAATGGTTGCACTCGGAACGATTCTTTTTATCCTCGCGAATATTGGATTTGAAGGCGGTCTGGTTTTTTACGATGCCTTCCTTCCGGGACTCACGACTGAACGAAGTTACGGAAGGGTTTCCGGATATGGATTTGCCATGGGTTATGTTGGATCACTTTTTACTCTCCTCATTGCCATGCCGTTATATGCCGGCGGATTT
>JANXZD010000369.1 GCA_025355705.1 Bacteroidota bacterium
ATCGATAACAACTTTCTTAGCAGTACCAAGATACGCAAGCGTAGCATTTTCGAGTTTGAAACCTTTTTCCTCGGAAATTACTTGAGCACCGGTAAGCACTGCAAGATCTTCCAACATTGCTTTACGACGATCTCCAAATCCGGGAGCTTTGACTGTTACAACACGAAGTGTTCCGCGAAGTTTGTTCACTACTAATGTTGCAAGAGCTTCGCCTTCAACTTCTTCGGCGATGATAAGGATCGAACGTCCCGATTGTGCCATCTTCTCAAGGATTGGGAGAAGATCTTTCATTGCGCTGATCTTCTTATCATGAATGAGGATGTACGGGTTTTCAAGTTCTGCTTCCATCGTATCAGCATTTGTTACGAAATATGGTGAAAGATATCCACGGTCGAACTGCATACCTTCAACAACATCAACTGTTGTTTCAGTACCCTTTGCTTCTTCAACGGTGATAACGCCGTCTTTTCCTACTTTTTCCATTGCATCAGCGATCAAATTTCCGATCGTCGGATCGTTATTCGCTGAAATTGTTCCAACTTGAGCAATTTCTTTTTTACCATTAACTGGTTTGCTCATCGCTTTCAAACGTTCAATGACCTTTGCAACAGCAAGATCAATTCCGCGTTTCAAATCCATCGGGTTTGCACCGGCAGTGACATTCTTTAGACCTTCGCGAACGATTGCTTGTGCAAGAACGGTAGCTGTGGTTGTTCCATCACCTGCAACATCAGATGTTTTGGAAGCAACTTCACGAACCATCTGAGCGCCCATGTTCTCAATTGGATCTTCCAATTCAATTTCTTTTGCTACAGTAACACCGTCTTTGGTGATCGTTGGTGCACCGAATTTTTTATCAATAACAACATTTCGACCTTTCGGTCCGAGTGTTACTTTTACAGCATTTGCAAGTTGATCGACACCGCGTTTTAAGCCGGCACGAGCATCAAATTCAAATGTAATTATTTTCGCAGCCATAGTTTTATCTCCTTGATTATTGTACTTTTCAAAAAATTATTTCGGCATAATTGCAAAGATGTCGCTTTCACGCATGATGAGAACTTCTTGTCCATCAACGGAAACTTCTGTGCCGGAATATTTTCCGTATAACACTTTATCAGCAACTTTTACTTCCATTGGAATTTTTTTCCCATCTTCTGTAATCTTACCCGGACCAACAGCAATTACTTCTCCCCAAACCGGTTTTTCTTTTGCTGTATCTGGCAGATAAAGACCACCCTTGGTCTTCTCTTCAGCTTCAGCGGGTTTTACAACTATTCGATCTGATAATGGATGAATTTTCATACTACCTCCTTATAACATATTGATTTATTGTAACTTATAGGATTTTTGGATATTGGCACTCTTCTATTCTGAGTGCTAATATAGGAACAAAACAGATTTAAGTCAATAGTCAAATTACATAATATTTTTAAATACTAAACTATCATGCCGTTTGAAAGAGTAATAATGCGGTCAGATCGGTTGGCAAGCTCTTTATTATGGGTAACAATAACAAAGGATTGATTATATTTTTTTCTGAGATTAAACAGTAAATCATGAAGTTTTTCAGCGTTTTCTGCATCTAAATTACCCGATGGCTCATCGGCAAAAATGATCTTTGGTGAATTCATTAAAGAACGAGCAACTGCAACGCGTTGTTGCTCTCCTCCGGAAAGTTCATTTGGTCTATGATTTTCTCTCTGATCTAATCCCACTTCATTGAGAAATTCCTTTGCTTTCTCAATTTCAACTTTGCCAATCTTCCTTGCAATCATAGCGGGCATCATCACATTTTCTAATGCGGTAAATTCAGGAAGTAAATGATGAAACTGAAAGACAAAACCTATATTGAGATTCCGAATTTTCGAAATCTGTTCATCGGAAAGATTGGTAACATCTTTTCCTTCAAAAATAATTTCGCCGCTCGATGGCCTATCTAACAGCCCTAAAATGTGAACCAATGTGCTCTTTCCTGCACCCGATTGTCCAACCACAGAAATAATTTCTCCGGAATTGAATGAAAGAGAAACACCTTTCAATACATTCAGTTGATTTGAAATACCTGCCCGATATTGTTTGTGGATATTTTTTACTTCAAGGATCATCATTACTCCCAACGAACTGCCTCGGACGGCTGTAATTGAGCGGCCCGTTTTGATGGATAATATGCTGCAAGGGAACATAGAATTAATGCTGAAAGCGGTACTAGAATTAAATCCAACGCTCTCATCTCAATCGGAATTGCCGGAATGATATACACATTTGAATCGAGTGCAAACAATTGAAATTTTATTTGCAACCAACAGATCAATGTACCCAATCCAAGCCCAAATACGGAACCGAAAATTCCCACAAGGAAGCCTTCCAAACGAAAAATTGAGAGAATATCTTTCTGTGTTGCTCCCATTGCTTTTAAGATTCCAATATCCCGAGTTTTTTCTATCACAGTCATCGTCAAAGAGCCAAGAAGATTAAATGATGCCACGGCAATAATCAAGGTCAGAATGATAAAAGCTGTCCAACGTTCCACTTGCATTACAGAATATAGATCTTTATGTAGATCATACCATGACTGAACGATAAACTTTTCAGGATATCGTTTTTGTATCGTTGTGACAAATGATTCAGTATTGTCGATAGAAAGTAACCGGATATCAAAACCCTGCGCTTTTTGAGTGGCAAATAATTGTTTTGATGTATGCAACGATGTGAATGCGTAAAGGCCATCATAATCTTTGTTTCTTGCTTCATAAATCCCAATCACTTTTAATGCAAACAATTGAGGCAATGCTATTCCGGATAAAGCATTTTGAACACCTGCAGTAGTAACAACAAAAACAGTATCGTCAATACCAATTCCTAATTTATCGGCAAGACTATAACCGATCACAATTTCGTTGTTCGCTTCCGTAAATTTTGTTGTTCCAATAATCAGACTTGATGTCACACCGGATACTTTAGAAATTGATTCTGCTTCTAATCCTCTAATAAAAATTACTTTTGTTGTTTTTTTAGATACCAACATTCCCTTCCCAGAAACAAATTCTGACTGAGCTGCAATCTCATTCTCCAAGGAGAGATTTTTTTTCAAATCGGAGATATCGGAAGAAGTTGTATTTTTTGTTGATAGAATTCTTACGTGGGGATCGAAACCAATCAAAATATCCGTCACAAGACCGTTAAAACCGTTAAAGACCGATAGTACAACGATAAGTGCTGCAACTCCAATTGTTACACCGAAAATTGATATCAGAGAAATAACGGTAATAAAGCTT
>JANXZD010000371.1 GCA_025355705.1 Bacteroidota bacterium
CGGGTATATTTTTGTTTTTCTTACCAATAATAAATTCTGTTGCAAATAGTTCCGCTTAACACCAGATGTTCATTGATTAACAAGACAATGCAACTTCTTGGAAGAAATTTGCTGTTATCTTTATACATTAATAAGTAATAGATAAATCAATAAAACAATAGTCCAAAGGGATGATTTTTAGAGCACATAAACTGCTATTTGATCGAATGAGGTAACGATGTTAAACTAGAGAGATGAACGGATAGAGATTATTTTTCGCTGCGGGTGTACATTGCAATCTGAAGACGGCTATGTAATGCCAATTTTTCCAAAACATTGTGCACATGACTTTTCACGGTGAATGTTGCAATATTGAGAGTTTCAGCAATTTGTTTGTTGCTCATTCCCTCAACAATCAAGGCAATAATTTCTTTTTCACGCTTTGTCATCCTGATTGCACTCTTGAGGTTTCTTTTCCCTTTCAAAAGGGAATATTCAACTACTTGAGAAAAGAGTGATTCTGTCATGAGAGGGGGAAGTAATTTTGCCCCTTTGACTACAGTTCGAATCGTTTCAATCACATCTTCCAACGCAGCATTTTTAAGGATAAATCCATCCGCCCCAGCTTGCACAAATTCTATAATATCAACCTGTGTTGGAACAAGACCCATTCCAATTATTTTGATATCAGGAAAGTCGTTTTTCAATGACTGAACAATACTCAAACTGTTTTTACTCACCAAACCAAAATCCATTAATACCAGATGTGCATTTACTGAACGGGCTTTCAATAAAGTATCTTCTCTTCCATTTGAAACACCCGCAACCGTAACATCCTTATACCCATTAATCAAGGAAGTAATGCCTTCCCGTAAGATTCGGTTGTCTTCTATAAGCAGTATTCGGATTTTAGACATAAACACTCACACTCGTCGTAGCCTGTTTAGTGGTAAAATTTAAAAAAGAACAACTTCATACATTATTAAAAATATTTTTAATACAACAACGATCCAAAAACTTATTTTCACAGGCATACTCAAACCATTATTCAAGATTCGATATTTGTTTTAGAAATGCCTATTTACATCAATAATGTAACAAATTGAAATATATACGGCAAATATCTTAACAACGGTATATTACGACACTGAAAATAATAAATCTATCTGCTCCTGTTCTAACCGCATAGAATGTTGAGCGGTTGAAAGGATTGCATGCGCATTTAAAATTACCTCACTCTGATTATCCTTCACCTAACCGATTATTACCGTCGGAATATTGCAGTATTCTTGTGCTATGGAACTATGGTTAAAATAGAAAGCAGTTTTGTCGTTTAAGCACATCTATTATTCCTTCCAAAGTGGTGCACATTCTGCACCCACGCTATGCATGTTTTGCATAATTCTTTCTAAACCATTACTAAAATAGAATTCCGTGAAGTCCATAAGAAGGATTATTTGTGAGCTCAATCATATTTAAAATATTAATCCATGACATCAATCACATAAAACCGCGCCAATGATATTTTATGGCTCATTAAAGATACGCTCCATTATTCTGGCATACGCTTTGGAGGTATTGTATCAAACTTCTAAAACAAGAGGTTAATCTATTTACAATTATAAGGAGGCTTCATGGGAACAAGATCGCTACAACGGATACAAACATTGATTGTTTTGCTGATGTTGTTTTCTCTGCAATCTGTGTTTACACAGGATGCACCAATCAAACTGTTTGGCAAGATTGACTCAACCGGCAGTAATGTTTCAATCAAACTTAACTGGCAAAATATTTCTGCCGGGCAGACAGATACCTTTTCTGTTCACCGTGCGGTATTTGCTCCCGGCGTAGTACCAAGCGGCACGCTGCTTAAGTATATTGATGTCATCAAAGATTCTTCGTTTACCGATAAGATAGATAAAGTATCGGGCTACACGTATGTGTATCAAGTGAAAGCAAGAACCGGTAAACTTCCGCTTCCAATAAGCAACACTCTTACTATTGCATTCCCGAATATTGTCGTTAAGCCGCCGGTATTATATGCTTCGGTGATGGATTCCGGAAAAGTAAATTTGATATGGTCGGCACCGCTTAATTTTACGCCGCTAAAATATTTTATTTATCGCGGACCGTTTGTCAAAGATACACCATTTAATTTTTCAGATGCAAAAGCAATTGATTCTGTAAATATTGCGACAACGCAATATCAAGATAAGGTTGTCCCTGGTTCGTATGGATATTTTATCAGCGCTGTCGATCAAAATAAATCAATGAATAGTAATGTACCATTCGTTAAAGTTGAAGCTCCGGTACAAAAAACAGAAAATATCTACCTGAATGGATATCTTGATTCAGTAAGAATTGGCCACCTGAAATGGAGCGTTCCTGTTAACGGTGTCGTATCAAAATATTATATCTATCGGTATTATAATGCTTCAACCACAGCGCAATTAGAGACCAATAAATTCGTTCTTCTTGATTCATCTGCCACACCTTTCTATGATGATGCAAAAACAAAATTAAACTTTGGACTGTATGCGTATATCGTTCGTACTGTTACATCTACAACAGTACCGGTTGAAAGTAACGTCCTTATTTTGAAATCCGAACAATCAGTGAGACTTGATAATTTTGTTTTATATGCAGCACCAACAAAAGGTGGTGTAAAACTTCAATGGATCATTCCAAATGGATACACTATTGCTAAATATTATATTAAACGTCTTGGAAAGAGCAAGCTTGAAGAATCCACCGATCGTAAAAACTTTGTGGCGATTGATTCTGTGAGCGGGGGCATCTCTACGTATGTTGATAGCCTGCATAATGGATCATCACCAGTCTATTCATATTATATCGAAGCGCTGACGTCGGATAATAAAACAGTGCAATCATACATCGCTAATATCGTGATCACGGAAAATATCGTCCTTTCCCTGTTACCATCGTTCGATGGTTCACTCAAATTAAGTTGGACAAAACCGGTCAGTGCTCAATCACAATACACGCTGGTCTATCGCAACACAGTGCAAAAAAGTGCCGGTGTCCTCGATAGTGCAAAATGGATCCAGGTTGATTCGGTGATAAATTTTGAGTGGAATGACTATGCAAAAAATCTTGGCAATGCAACACTGGTCGGCTATCTTGTCAGAGTCAAAATGACGAATGACGGATTCTTGTACAGCAATATGGTGGTTATGCCGATAAAATCTTCTGTACCGGAGCCATTCACACTTACCGGACGGTCAGACCGTAATCAGATAAAATTACAGTGGAATCTTTCTCCATTGGCACAGACGGATAAATATTTTATCTATCAGGCGAAACCAACAACATTGAAATTTGATTCCACGCTAGTTTTTACAGTCTTGGATTCTACGATAAATCGAGAGTGGAATAAAACCTTGAGCGCGAATGCACAAGATAGAATTTTTGCGTTCTATGTTGAAGCACGTGGTTCAGGAAATAAAGCGCGCACGAATGGCGTTCTTATTACCGTATTGAAAGATCAAAATGTTGATATTGTAAAAATTATTTCCGAGCCCGGTGAAGAAGCTGTTGTCGGAAAACAATATGTGTATCAGGCAAAAGCCGTGTCATCAGATACAACAGCGACATTTACATGGGTACGTGGTACACCGGTCATCCCCGGAATGACTCTTGATACGAATGGAAAATTGTTATGGACACCAACCATTGCAGGTTGGGTAAAGACGGTTATTGGAGCAAAATCCAATAAAGGTGGTTTTGCATCACAGACATTGGAAATCCGAGTTACCGATGTTAACATTGCCAAAGGTGCTGTTCATGGAACTATCAACGATTCACTCGGCAATCCAATTCCGTTTGTGGTTGTTCGTTTGTTCCAACAATCACCCTCTCCGTATGAATATTCAACATTAAGTGATTCATTAGGCAATTTCAATATGAAATCAGTATCTGCGGGAAATTATAAGGCATTTGCAACACCGGTGCAGGGAAACTTCTTACCAGTATGGTATCCGAACGCAAAATCGGCTGACCAAGCTGAAAAAGTTGTTGTTGCAGAATCTTCGGATGTTGCGTTGAATTTTACGCTGCAATCCCGTGAGTTTTCATTGCCAAAATATAATCTTAGCGGTTTTGTTAATGATACCGCCGGCGGAGCAATACCGGGTGCTGTAGTAATTTTTGCCCGTGCAGAATTTATTTTTAATGCAGCGAAAAAATTATCCGATTCGTCAGCGGAACTGAACTATCGTCAATTATTCCACTTCGCATTTCTTTCGGGAATGGGAGACGGATTCCGTTTTGATGGATTGTCCCGCGAAATTTTCCGCACGTTCACCGATTCAACCGGAAAATATGCGGTGAAACTTCCGAAAGGAACATATGTTGGAATCACATTTGCACAAGGATATCGTCGTTTATTATACAACAACAAGACCGATCTTCTTTCTGCCGATATGATGCGGTTAATTACCGACACAACAAATATTAACTTCACACTTACCTCACGACCTACCAACATCGTGTTGGGCGGTATTGGCGGAGTTGTGCAGGATTCTTCTTCCGGAAAAGGCGTACCGGCACGTGTCATTACTTATCGTGATAAAGGCGACAATAGAATTTCCGATGCGTACTATGTTGATACGGATACAGCAGGTGTGTACAACATCAGCGATCTTCCTACCGGTCAATATATTGTCTTTGCAATACCGTTGGGATCGTATGCACCGTCGTTCTATAGTACATTTGGCACAACACTGAAATGGAAAAATGCCACCAAACTTGATATCAACGGCAGCATGATTTCCGGTGCAAATATTTTTGTGAAACCAATCACTAATAAAAATGAAGGATTCACATTGATCAACGGAACAGTGGTTACGCCATTTAGTCCAGGTGGAAATTCGCCGGCAACATTACAGGGTGTAAATGGTACAATCGTATCAGTTTCTGATGGAAACGGTGACGTTGTTGGATATGGTGTTACTGATGAGGCTGGAAATTTCAACGTTTCGAATCTTGCCCCTGGAAGTTACACAGTAACAGTTGATCGATTTGGTTATCAATCAACATCATCGATCAGTGTATCACCGACGTACGATTCACAGGGAAATGCAGTTCCTGCATCTGCATCGTTTACAATCGGTATCGATTCACCGACAGGTGTTGTTGTGAATAAATCAACGGCACTGCCGACTGAATATAGGTTGGAACAAAACTTCCCGAATCCATTCAACCCAACGACAACAATCCGGTTCAGTCTGCCGCAAACAGTGAAAGCAACAGTCACCATTTACAATATTTTGGGACAAAAAGTTGCCACGCTTGTTGATGGAATCGTTGAAGCCGGTGCGCATAATGTTTCATGGAATGCAAGTACTGTTTCAAGTGGTGTGTACTTCTATCAAGTGCGAACTGATAACTTTACCGCAACAAAAAAGATGATGTTGTTAAAGTAAAATAGTTATCAGAAAAGATTTACCATTGAGCGCCCGATCTCAGACATGAGATCGGGCGTTTGTGTTTTGAACTTTTCATATTTTCAGCAGTATCGACGTACGACTGGTTTTGTTAGAGTTTGTTGAGAAGTTGAGGATGAATCATATTTCAATATTGGTTGAGACAATGTGTGCGCAATAACCAGTGGTAGATATCCTTTTAAAAATATTTTTCTTCTGTGTATCAATCAAGATCACAAAAAATACCGCTTTGCTCAAATGGATCAATAAACATGAAATTTCTATTACTGTTATGCCGTCACCACAATCAGGTGTACCATTATTACTCTAATGGAGAAAATAAATAAAATATACACTTTGCTATTGGTCTGCCGAAGGATGACATTATTATGATCAGTTTGACACATTTGCGACCTCTGTTGGTCCTGCTGATTTTTTCTGCAGTTGCAAGCGAAAAAGGAACCACACTATGAATGCTACCATCGGAACGAATATCAACACCATTCTATCAAACGAAAACGGACGATGCGTTGAACTTCTTCATCGTACAGATGACCCATGCGTATGGATCATTCGAAGTTCGAAAAAATTCTTATGGTTCAGAATGAATACCTCAACAGCCTGGTTTTTGGACAAACAACAGGCATTGATCTTCGCCCAAGAACAGAGAGAAGAGAATCGAATTGAGTAAAGGAAAATAAGTGTATGACAAACAGAGAGTATCAAAAGAAACAACACCGTGGAAGTTCACCGTTCCGGAATGGAGAAACAAATTCCATCAGCACTTCTATTGGACATCTATTGCCGGAAGAATGAAGAAATTTGGTATGGTACCCTGTCTCTTCCGAACCGCTGACCGGTATATGCAGGGAGGAGAAACAGAATCCCTGTGCTCAAAAGGTGGATAAGGAAAAACAAAAGGGTGACACGATGAAAAAACAGTTCGGAATGTTCGATCAATTGATCCGCATCATGGAAATTATTATTGATGCGTTGACGGTAAATAACCCGATTTGGGATATGCTTGGAATTGTAAGTCAGAATCCGGCAGAAAAAAAATATACAGCAAAAGGATATTTTCGTCGTGAACGTATCTCTCAAAAAATGAACGACGATATTTTAGAATAAATGAGGTATATCATACACCCGATGACAATGGGGCAAACAGAAGAATCACTGAACAAAATGATAACAAGACACGTCAATAGAAGCGATCAGATAAGAATTATCAAAAGGATTTACGATTGACGGGAAATCCTATCTAACGATGAAAAGAAATAATTTGAACTACATTTCGTTTATATTTATACCATCATTGGACGAAATCTATCGCCACTTGCATTGCAAACTTGAACCCGCCCTTCCATAGATTAGAGAATATCTTATTTTCTAAAAAAATTGAACAGACTATTCATCACTGATTGTTCAAGCGTTGAAATGGTTTCCAATTCTCCTTCATCAAGCCATATTCCATTGCAGATAAAACATTTGTCAATCGTTACCCCTTTATAGTCGATTTCAGACAGTTCCATACCGCATTTTGGGCACCGCATATGGTGTAACGCTTTCAGTTTTTTCTTCTCTTCTTCCGTTTGCCGCTTTTCTTTTTCCTCTTCCACTTTTCTTTTTCGTTCCAGTTCCAATCTGGTAAAATATTCTTCTTCTTTTACTTTTGTTACCATACAATGATTCCTTAGTGTGATCGAACTTGTATTGATACTCACGAAAATTATGTAGGATCGAACATGATATTCTATACCATTACCATTTTTCCTATATTTATTTTTTTCTTTGTTCGGTGAAACCAATGCGCATCAATCCCATTGTGTTGAGCAACAGAACGAAGCCATTGTTCTTCATTGGGATGAAATTCATTGTCGCAACACGCAAGCATGAATCCGTCCTTGATAAAAGATTTTGCTATTTGCATCGACGAAAATACGGGGGGACTGTCTGAAATATATATGTTTTCCAGAATATCATTAATTGCATCCGCGCAAAAAGATAGTGCAAATCCGAATGCTTTACCGAAACGCATTAACAATGCTTTTTCTTCTTCAAGAATCTTATGATCTTTTCTGATCAGCAGCAGTAATCCGCGAAAATAATTACCAGCTTCCGAATTTGATATACGCATATCATTTTTCTCTTTTACAATAGAAAGCAAATCATCTATGATAGAATATTGTCTTGGCTAACTATTCAAACATTTTTTCGATCATCTGATACCGGCTGTGAACGACACCCTCCAATTTTATCAATGCGGTGATCGGTTCAGCTGTGCGAACTGCTCCAACATATCTTTTTACCGCATCAGAAAGCGATCCACGGTATTTTTCGTACTGATTCTTCTTCTTTTCCCATCGCTTGGATAACGTCACGGTATCAATAGCATTCATTGCTTTAGCAAGTTCTTCCGCATTTTTTTTTATCATTGGAATATTTTTTTTCGGAAGATAATAATGGTGAAGCGAATAGAGCACGCGGTGAAATTCATCGATCTGCTGCGTTGCCGGTCTAACAATACGGACCATTTGTTCATACAGCATATGCACATTTTCAGCAGCGCGAAGAATTCTGGACGTATCCGTACCGTTGATACTCTGTCGATACTCATCAACGGCAATCCGTAATTCTTCTTTTTTTTCATCCCAACGCGACTGTTTATCGCGCAAAATTCCCTGAAGCGTTGCCGCTGCAAGCGTAGTATATGCACTGTCTACTTGGGGGAAAAGATGTTTTAGTGTCTGAACATCTTTTGCAGGCCATGCTTCATGCCATAGAGCATAGATCGGTTTGTGAAATGCATCAAGTTCCGGCACTCTGCCGCTAGTCTCATCCGGTAGTTGTGCAAATACCGGCAATGCATTGATAAGAATAAGTATTGTGATAATGATTCGCATTATTTTCTCCAATGTAAGATTTAATACAAAAAGGTATTTCGTACATCGTACGAAATACCTGATCGTTTTCAGCATTACTTCTCATTTATGCGCCAAAAGTTATGAACCGTTCTTTCGGTGTCATAGAAATACCACATCGGGCAGGTGCTTCACCATCATAGGTATTGCCGCAGGTTTGGCACACCATATATTTTGACGGAAGTGAATTCTCTTTGTTTGCCTTCAATTGTTCAATAGCATTTTTGTATAATGCCTGATGTTTTTTTTCTGTTTGATACGCATAATTAAAAGAGATCAATGCAAGATTCACAGTTTCTTTTTGTGCTTGTTTAATGAACTCGGGATACATGGTAGCGATCTCGTATGATTCTCCTTTGTATGCATCTTCCAAATTTTCTTTTGTAGATTTCACGGTAAATTCCGGTTTAAATTCTTCCATTGCAACTCCTAGTTGTTCTAACACTGCGCGGTGATTTGTTGCATGGATTGATTCTGCCTTCGATGCAGCTTCAAATAAAACTGCAATTTTGGCGAATCCTTCTTCTTTGGCTTTTTGCGAATATGCAGCATACTTTGCGCTTGCTGTTGTTTCCCCTATAATGGCTGCCTTAATGTTGGCAATTGTCTTTGTTTGGTCTTTTGCAAAGCCAAATACACTTATTGCAAACAGTGCAATTATTACTGTGAACAATGAACGTGATTTCATTGGTGAACCTTTCTATTAAGTGAATTGATATATGTATGCTGATGTAAATATTATGTTACAAATATACATCGCAACACCTTAAATCATCCTAAAGTGATTCTTA
>JANXZD010000394.1 GCA_025355705.1 Bacteroidota bacterium
CAAGAATATAACTAATCTTGCTCGGCAAAGAACGGAAGTACCAGATGTGCACAATCGGAACTGCAAGGGCTATGTGTCCCATACGTTCACGACGAACACTTTTTTGAGTCACTTCAACTCCACAACGGTCACAGATAATACCCTTATAACGAATGCGTTTATATTTTCCGCAATAACATTCCCAATCGCGAGTTGGACCAAAAATACGCTCGCAGAACAACCCATCACGTTCGGGTCGGAACGAACGATAGTTGATCGTTTCAGGTTTCGTTACTTCTCCGTACGACCGTGTCAGAATTGCATCGGATGATGCAAGACTGATACTGATACGAGAAAATAATTTTGTATTCTTACTGTTGTCTTTTGAGTGGAACATTTATTCTACTCTCCATTTTTTAATAGATGATGAACAACGGTGTTGCTCATTCAATTTTTAATCAATTTTTACTTCTAATCCGAGACCTTGCAATTCACGCACAAGCACGTTAAAGGATTCCGGAATATTGGCTTCCGGTTGGTTTTCACCCTTTACGATTGCTTCATACACTTTTGCACGTCCCATCACATCGTCTGATTTAACAGTTAACATTTCCTGTAGGACGTGTGCCGCACCATAAGCTTGGAGAGCCCAAACTTCCATTTCTCCAAACCGTTGACCTCCAAATTGAGCTTTACCACCAAGCGGTTGTTGTGTGATCAATGAATACGGTCCGATTGAACGGGCGTGGATCTTATCGTCAACCAAGTGGGATAGTTTTAACATATAGATCTGCCCAACAGTTACTTGCTGATCGAATGTTTCACCTGTACGACCATCCAATAATGTACTTCTTGAATCAACATTGAGGTTCGCTTTTTTCAATTCTTCTTGAACATCTTCCCAACTTGCACCGTCAAAGATTGGCGTAGCATATTTGATTCCCAGCGCTTTTCCTGCCCATCCGAGAGCTGTTTCAAATAATTGACCGATATTCATACGCGATGGAACACCGAGCGGATTCAAAACAATATCCACCGAACTTCCATCGGGCAAGAACGGCATATCTTCCGACGGAACAATTGCGGCAACAACACCTTTATTTCCGTGACGACCCGCCATTTTATCGCCAACCGAAAGTTTACGTTTCTTTGCAACGTAAACTTTTGCAAGCTGTACTATTCCGGGCGGCAACTCATCACCAATGGTGATTTTATTTTTTTCGTGTTTGTAAGCTTCTTCGATATGATTTAACGTATCAAAATAATTCTGATAAATCTTCTCGATCAAATTATTCTTGCGTTTCTCATCAACCCATTCATGCTTTGGATCGAGCTTAACGAGTTTTTCATTACCGACAAATGTATCCATCTTAAACTGTGTTCCACTGCGGAACACCATTTCACCATCAAGATTTCTAACACCCGCTGATTTTTCGCCTTCAAGAAGCAGACCAAGCTTACGAGCAAGTTTTTCATAATGCGCTTCTAAATTTTGGCCATGTATCTTTTCAAGAATGTCGAGACGTTTCTTGTCCTCTTTCTTTGTATCAGCATCTTTCTTCTTACGACTAAACAGTTTTGTTGATATGACAATACCCTTCATACCTGGCGGAGCTTTTAACGATGCATCTTTCACATCGCCAGCTTTGTCCCCAAAGATTGCTTTTAATAACTTCTCTTCAGGTGTTGGATCCGTCTCTCCTTTAGGGGTAATCTTACCGATAAGAATATCACCTTCTTTAACTTCTGCGCCAATCCGAATAATTCCATTTTCATCAAGATCCTTTGTTGCTTCTTCACTGACGTTTGGAATTTCCCGGGTCAATTCTTCTTCGCCACGTTTTGTGTCTCTAACTTGAAGTTCAAATTCTTCTATGTGCACGGATGTGAAAACATCATCTGTAACAATTCGTTCGTTCATGATGATCGCGTCTTCAAAGTTATAACCGCGCCATGGCATAAATGCTACAAGAAGATTACGTCCTAATGCAAGCTCACCCTGATCAGTTGCGCAACCATCAGCAAGTACATCACCTTTTTTGAAACGTTGACCCGGAATAACAACCGGTTTCTGGTTTAATCCAGTATCTTGGTTTGTCCTGAAGAATTTCACCAAACGATACTCAACGCGACGTTTATCTTCAAAACTTATTAATTGTTCAACGTTGTCTTCATCAATGTCATACAACACAACTATTTTTTCGCCGGAAACATTTTCTACAATTCCGCTACGCTCTGCAATGATACATGTTCGTGAATCACGAGCGATTTTTTGTTCAAGTCCAGTACCAACAATAGGTGCTTGTGGGCGAAGCAATGGAACAGCTTGGCGTTGCATGTTCGATCCCATCAACGCACGGTTCGCATCATCATGTTCCAAGAACGGAATGAGTGCTGCTGCCGCGCTAACAATTTGTGTCGGTGCAACATCCATATACTGCATATCGTCAGGTGATTGAACAACAAAATCACCAGCTTTTCTTCCTTGCACTTTCTCGGTTAAGAATTTTCCTTTTTCGTCGATCGGAGCATTTGCCTGAGCAATCGTAAATTCATCTTCTTTTTCTGCGTTTAAGAATTCAATCTCGTCAGTAACTTTACCTTTTTTCACAACACGGTATGGCGTTTCTAAAAATCCATACTCATTTACTCTTGCATGCATCGATAATGAAGAAATAAGACCAATATTCGGTCCTTCAGGAGTTTCAATTGGACATAAACGACCATAGTGAGTATAGTGAACGTCACGAACTTCAAATCCTGCTCGCTCACGTGTTAAACCACCTGGTCCAAGAGCAGACATACGGCGTTTGTTCGTCAACTCTGCAAGCGGATTGGTTTGATCCATATATTGCGAAAGTTGATTTGTTCCAAAAAATGTATTGATAACACTTGTAATAGTACGAGCATTGACAAGATCGCCGGGAGCAACCTTTTCCTGATCGCGAACATTTAACCGTTCACGAATCGTGCGGGTCATACGTGCAAGGCCGACATTATATTGAGCTGCAATCTGCTCACCAACAGTTCTGATACGGCGATTTCCCAAATGATCAATATCATCTACCGATGTTTTGCCTTGTTTCAAATCAAGCAAATACCGGATGATAGCAATTATGTCTTCTTTGGTCAGCGTCGTGGTTGTTTCTGGAATCTCTAGTTTCAATTTGGCATTGATACGATGTCGACCCACATCGCCAAGATCGTATCGCTTTGGATTGAAGAATAATTTGTCAATCAAACTTTTTGCTGTTTCAAGATCAGGAGCATCGCCCGAACGAAGTTGACGGTAAATTGTTTCGAGTGCGTCCTCTTCACTATGCACTGCATCCTTCATTATTGTGTTTGCAATAACGGATCGATTGCCTGGTTCTTCTGATTTCAAAAATCGAATCTTTTTGATTTCAGACTTCTTGATTTTTTTAACCGTCTCATCGGTAACAAGTGCGTCTTTGTTGATGATGATCTCACCGGTTTTTCTGTCAACAACATCTCCGCAAATAATTCTGCCGATATAATCTTTTAAATCGATATCAGCGACTTTAACTTCTTCAACAAGGTCAAACAATTCCATGATCTCATCATCAGAAGAATATCCGAGTGCACGTAATAATGTTGTAACGGGGAATTTCTTTTTGCGATCGATGTATGCATACA
>JANXZD010000483.1 GCA_025355705.1 Bacteroidota bacterium
GGAAAGATGGCGCGTAACGCGCCACGACTTCTTTTGACTATTTTTTTGTCGGGAAGACAGGATTCGAACCTGCGACTTCTTGGTCCCAAACCAAGCGCTCTAGCCGGGCTGAGCTACTTCCCGATGGTGTTACATTTTATATTTCAGAATCAAACTTGCGATTTTTTTGCTGGGGTGCGCTTTAGTTCCGAAAGAATCCCTTCGGGACCGAGCTTACTTCCCATTTTTTTGACAAATCAATATAATCAATTTTACTAATATTTGGAACGAAAATTTTGTATTTTCTTCAGTCTTAATATTCTATAATAGCACTCATTTTGGATGAACATTTTCTCACGTCTTTCTTTTCATTACCGAATTTTTGTCATTGTCGGACTGTTTGTTGCGGTTTCCTTTGCAATCCTATGGTTCCTTGTGCGGCCGTTGTATGAACATCAGGTCATAGAAGAACGCACTACGGTCATTCAGGAATTGAAGCATTTTGCAACACGCTCAGTCGATGAAAAACTTGAACAGTGGATCGATATTTCCCGGTACCTTGCATGGAATCTTCAGAATCATCCTGGAGATGCAGAAGTACTGATGCGTCAACAGATCGCATTCGACACAACTATCGTTCAGATCATCATATCATCATCGGAATTGAATGATGAATATGTCATCACAAATTCTTTGTATCCAAAATTCACGTTTACACCTCAAAAAACAGATTGGATGAATACTGAAAACGATTCTACAATTAAAGTGCTGTGGTCAAACGGTGATGGGTTCAGCAAGCAGATTTTTGGTATGCGAAAACTTTTTTTTATAGACCGAACAGCGTATATCATCACATTGTTCACCAACACTACGAATTTATTGTCTCAATTAAATACGTTGCCTGTCGGTGGTCAGTTTGTTGTTCAAATTGGCGATGAACATCGATCCATTTTTAACAATGCAACGATTAAATTCCCGATCGATCAAACAGCGTGGCAAAACATTTCGGTTATGCAGGATGTCACGGTTGAGAATATTAAATGGAAAGTTTTCACTTCAAAGTTCTCTTCCGTACCGATGTTCCTCCTCATCGGTATTCCAATGGATGTCATTCTGCAGCCGGTGCGTGATCTGTTTGTTTATTCTTCATTAATGATCTTCGGTATCACTTCGTTCGTTATCGTTTTTGGCTGGATATTCTCTCGTCAATTATCCAAACCAATTGCAAATTTGGTTCGCGATGTTGAACATTTAAGTACGCTTGATTTTTCACAACCGATTGAAATTCCACAACTTCGGGAAATTGCGAATGTCGCAACAACCGTAGAATCGATGCGAACGGTGCTCGAACGGTATCAACGCATCAATGTTGAAAAAATTATTTTTGAAGAATGGAAAAATAAATTCTTTCTTCTTCATAGCGAAGATGGCATTTGCATCACCGACAGCAGCGGTATATTCACATTTATGAATGAACGGTTTACGACTTTAAAAGATGAATTGCAAAAGATCGAAACCGTTTCCGATAAACATTCTTTGATATCTCATCAGCACATAAAGCAATCGAAAGAAACATCAAGGGAAGAGAACAGCGGACAATATACGATCACGTTTCAACAGTCAGAATTAGCAGTTGAAATCCCAGAGCGAGAACCAGAATTTTTCCGTTTGCATGACGTTACGATCGCACGAGGAGAAGAAAATCTCGGTTCGTTGATCGTTCTACACGATCTGACCAATGAGCGGATGATCGATAGAATGAAGGCAGAAATGATGAATTTCATTGTCCACGAACTTCGAAATCCACTGAACAGCATCATGGGATTTTCTTCGTTCATGATTGATGAACCAGAAATGGCATTTGACGAACGTTCTGAATATGTTCGGATCATTCAGGAAAGCAGCCGCACAATGAACCAATTGGTGAACCGCTTTCTTGATGTTCAACGGCTTGAATCGCGAACTGTCGATTATCATAAAGAAAATACCGATCTGGTAGCAATTGCAAAGCTAGTCTGTGATTCACAAAAGCCGCAATTGCTGACAAAATCGCTGCAATTAGAATTCCGTGCAGAAGAGAATATTCCTTCAACGATTGTTGCACCAGATCTGATGAGAGAGGCATTTTTAAATCTGGTTTCCAACGCGGTTAAGTATGGAGATGAGAATCGAGCGATTGATGTTGAAATGAAACGACGCGGTGATTCCATACTTTTCATCATCACTGATCACGGCTACGGCATTTCAATAGAAGATCAGGAAAAATTATTTTCGAAATTCTTTCGCGTTACATCCAATAAAAAAGCGGCCGTCCAGCTTGGCACCGGATTAGGATTGGCACACGTAAAAGAAGTAATGAAATTCCATAAAGGGGATGTCGCTTTAGAATCGAACAATGCTATAGGGTGCCGTTTTACGCTTACCATTCCAATCGTATGGAAAAACTCTTATTAATTCTTTCAATATTATTTTTTGCAACCTTTTCATCTGCGCAGTTGAAATTTTCGTCAGGTGATCTTTCGAAAAAAACTGTTGAACTGACCGGTGACGCTTCGGCCTGGTCTATAGTTGTTTCATTCGCAGAACGAGATGAAATAACAAATTCATTCACATTATCTAAGGATGCATTGATTCAAATAAAAAAATTTGAACTGCTTCATAAAAAAATAAAAGAGAGGAAATTGTTTTTCAATAAATTGTTGAAAGCCGGCGCACGAGTTTTTGCGGCAGAGGAATTACAACGGGCAACGGCCTTTGGCGTTGCATACGATCGAAATGTTAAAGAAGGAAATTTTTCCGAAGCCACAAAGAATGGAGAGTTCTACCTTCTTTCTCTCGAAAAGATCAGAAAAGAAATTGAACAAAAACGAAACGAAGATATTGATGCTCTGATCGCTGAAAAGAACGGCGATGTGAATAAGCGAAAAGGTTTTCTCGGAGAATGGAATGCTGCCATAAAAGGCGATCTTCTAACGCAGGCAGACGGATTAAGAACCGGCGATGCAAGTTTTGCCCAACTTGCGTTCACAGACGGAGTTGAAGTGATGATCGATCCAAATTCTTCCGTTGTTATTCGGCAATCAAAAATGGACAAGCTCGATCAAAGCATACGACGCGATATTGCTCTGGTAAAAGGAAGTTTGTTGACCAAATTGACCGAGAGTGCGAAAGAGAGAAATAATTTTACATTCCAAGCTGGAACATCCGAGTCACAAGTTCGTTCGGGGAAATTTTGGGCAAGCGCAGTTGAAGAACGACGTGTAAAACTCTCCAATTATGACGGGACGATGGATGTTTCTGCAAGCAAAGGTACGGTGCGATTGAAATCCAACGAAGGTACGATCGTGGAAAAAGGAAAAGATCCTCTTCCGCCAATTCCTCTTCTTTCTCCACCCCAATTATCGTGGAATGGAATTGATTCCGTTATCTATTCCAATAATTTCTTATTGCAATGGAATTCCGTACAATATAGTATCGGTTATAAAGTGGAACTGTGTAAAACAAAAGAATTCAATACTAACACAAAGCTTTTTTCCACAACCCAACCCAGCCTACCGTTAGAGAATGTTGAACTTGGAATTGTCTTTGTTCGACTGACCGCTGTCGATAAATTTGGACTTCGCGGTATAGAGAGTCCAACCTATAAATTATTACGGGTAGAAGATAAACTTCCACCCGCGATTTATATTGACGGCTGGGATACCGACAGACGATATACAGCGCTTCCACGGATAACAGTAAAAGGAACGACTGAGGCTGATGCATCATTACTTGTCAACGCAAGATCCTTAGCGCTTGATGCAAACGGTGCATTTTCAATCACTGTTGCAGTTGAGAAATTTGAAAAACAATTGGATCTGAAATCGACAGATCGATCAGGAAATTCACGAGAACGTATCTTATCGATTGTGCAAATCGATACAAATCGGGTCGCAACGATTGACTGGAACTGTCCTGTTGAAGGATCGATATTAACGCCAACTTCTGAAGAAATTTCGGCACACGGGACAGCGTATCCATCAATGAAGATAACGGTAACACATGGAGAGCAGACTTCAACGGTTCAAACAGATTCGCAAGGCAATTGGGCAATTTCAGTAAAACGCGTCAAGGGCAATCAAATGACGCTGGTATTTGAATCAATTAGTGATAATATTATTGTTGTGACAAAATCATATCAGGTAGAATAAATGGCTGTTGTTCAATTTTTCCAACGTATCACCTTTATCATTTTAAATAGTTCTCGAACTACAGCATTGACATATCTATTGCTATTAGGGTGTATTGTGTCAGTTTCGTATTCACAGGAAGTTTTTCTTTCTGTTTCAGGAAACCAGGCAAACAAAAAAGAAACCGGTGACAATACACATCAATATGATATCTGGATCAAACCGGACACAAATGCTGCCACGGCAACTCTGCACATATTCGATGCCGGCCTCGGTGGTGTCGCAGACATTATCGCCGGCACAAGTGAAACAAAAACTACATTTGAACTTATTCCATTCGATCAATTATATTCGTATTCAAACGGTACGATCACAATTGTTTCGCGTACCGCAAAAGCTACCGCCCGACTTTCAACTCTTACAGAGCAGCAATATCTCAATCGATGGACAAAATTTTCTACGCTTTCGCCTTCGTCAAAAAATGGATGGATACTGCGTGTGCGCGCATTGGACGGAAATGATGTGAATAGTTATCAACTTGTTGTTGCCGATTCCAATTCCGTTACTTCCATACGAAATGATTGGTCTCTTATCGCTATCGATCTTTCTGTGTGCTTATTCCGAATCTCGCCGACTTCAGAAATGCAAATACGTCCGTACCAATCGGTTGATGGTTCGATCTATTCCTTCGCATCGTTTGGAGAAGAACAAGTACAGGTCGGCGTAAGAGATGCATTTGGGAACAGTTCAAAGCTACCGGTACCAAAAGGATTTTTTGTTCCGACTCTTCTCAATGGTTTGAAAAATAATTGGGGTCTAACAATTTCAGGATCACCCCTGAAAGTGAACAATCTTGTTATCAAAGGAATTCCTTCACCGATGTTATGGGAATTGAAGCCGACGATCGTTCGCCAGCCTCAGCGTCCGGAGATTGGTATCGTTCAAATGGCAAGTTCATCGTGCAACAATGTTCTATTGACGTTGAATGAAGCGGCAAAGAAAAATCTTTTTGACGGAACCCCGAAATGGAGCTTTGAAAAATCAATCATTGAAAAGGATTCTGCCGATATCAATTTCCACAAACCGGGAAAATATTTTGCATCACTATTTTTCCCGACACGTGGAATCTATTTTCCAAAATACTGGCGGCAGGATTTTACCGTAAGCGTTAATGCTCCGCCGAGCGCTCTTATCACCACGGATAAATTGATTGTTGCGCCGGGAGAGATCGTCACACTTTCATCTGCTGCATCTTCTGACCCGGAAAAAAATCCCTTGACGTACCAATGGTTTGTCAATGGGGAATTCCGCAGTGATGAAAAAAC